>JBILPY010000303.1:0-5533 GCA_044373575.1 Prosthecobacter sp.
TCCATGTTACCAACGCATCCGCGGATTCATCCGAGGTCGTCAGGAAAGGACGTCCACCTGCTACATGCGCCACGAAGTCATCGGTCAACAAAACAGGATGCACGCGTCCCCAGGATTGATGAAAAAAGGCGGCATGCTTCTCGCGAAAGCCGCGGCACCCATTCGGGGTATGCGCCACGACGAGCCCGCCTGGGCTCACCAAAGCCAGTTGATCACGCAGCGACTTAGCCGGGTCTGGCACATGCTCCAACACATGACAAGAATACACCATGTCGTAGCCACCTCCTAGGGATGCCAGCGATGAGTGAACCTCCACGCCCAGACGGGCTGACGCCTTCGCCCTAGGTTCCGAAATCTCAAAACCCACCGCATCAAAACCTGCCTGCTTGAGTTGCCAGGTCAGGTAACCCCAACTCGCTCCATAATCCAAAATCCGCGCCCCTGGCTTCAGCCCGAGCGCAGACAACGCTTTAATTTGGTGGCTAAAATCCTTGTCACTTCCAGCAAAGCCACTCTTCATCAGAGCCGACAGTTCATCATCACCTGGGCACTCTGTCGTCAGTCCAGGTTCCACATAGTCGTCTTGATAAAACGCGGCCATGCCGGTCGAATCCTCGGTCGGAAATCGGAAGAGCATCCCACATTTCGAACATTCATGAAGTGTGTGAAAATACTTCCTATCGATATGGGCTGAAGAGATTGTAGCACAGCAGGGGCAGACGGACCGACTGGTAAAGCGTCCCACTAATCCACTTAGCCAATAGCTGGCCTTCACCCTCAAAGAATAGTTGCTCATTTGGATATGCTAGAAGTCGATGTAGATGAACTTCGAGGTCTGTCCCCCGAAGATCAGGATGATCACCAGCAGGAATCCCCACCAGAGACCAAGAAGCAACTGGAACCAGCCGCTCTGAAGCAGTCGTTGCTCCAGATCGCGGCTGCCGCCGATTCTTTCCAGCCATTCACATGTGCGTCTGAGTTTCATGACTTCACCCCAACATCACCCGTTTCATCCAGAGCAGCGCCGTCGGCAGATCCATGGCAAAGAAGGCCCAACCTAGATTCACACTGACGAAGGTGAGCACCGTGCTGGCCGTGCTCTTCCACGCAGGCGGTTCGCCGATGAGCGGACGCCACGAGCGCCAGAGCCGATGAATCACCAGCAGCAGTCCGTGATACAGGCCCCAGACCACGAAGTTCATTGACGCCCCGTGCCACAGGCCGCTGATCAGCATCGTCAGCAGGATGTTCCGGCAGATCAGCGGCAGCCGCACGCGTGAGCCGCCCAGCGGAATGAACAGGTAGTCCACCAGCCAGCGGTAGAGAGAGATGTGCCAGTGCGTCCAAAACTCGGCGATGTTCCGCTGGAGGTAGGGCCAGTCGAAATTCTCCTTCACCCGCAGGCCAAAGAGCCGTGCCGAACCGATGGCGATGTCCGAGTAGGCGGAGAAGTCCGCATAGATCTTGATCCCATAGGCGAAGATCCACAGCAGCAGCGTCCAGCGCGGAGCCACCGACACATCCGCCGCGTTCAGATGATCCGTGAACGCCGTCAGCAGATCGGCAATCGCCAGCTTCTTCGCCAGTCCGGCCAGGATGCGCGTGATCCCGTGCAGCCAGTCTCCGCTCATGTCCTGCGAGGGAGCGCGCAGCGTCTCCAGCCAGTCCTGGAAGCGTTTGATCGGCCCCGCCACCATCGTCGGGAAAAACAGGATGAAGCTTAGATACTCGAGAAACGTCCCGCGCTCCGTTTTGCCACGCCAGCGATCCACCGCGTAGTGGATGAACTCGAAGGTGAAAAAAGAAATGCCCAGCGGCAGAAACGCACCGCTCCATCTGAAGTCCGAAAGCCCGGCCAGCCCGACTCCAAAGTTCCAATACTTGAAGGCAAAGAGAATCACCAGCGCCATGCCCACGCCCGCCAGACACCAGCGTGATCCAGTGCGATACAGCCTGCTGAAGACCGCCTCCCAGAGAAACAAACCCAGACAAAACGCCCCGGCCCAGCCACCCACCGCCGTCACCGAAAACCAGACGAAAAAGACGGCCCCGGCCAGCACGAGCAGCCACTGACGTGCAACGCCTGTCAGCGACCGAAAGCCGAGCGCCGAGACGAGCAGCAGCAGGTAATACTCGGGCGTGTTGAAGATCATGTCTCATGCCTCAGCCTCCGTGTCACCCAGGCCTGCCGCCATCCGTCCACCGGCCGGTCAAAATAGCGGTAAAGCACAGCCGTCACCACCAGCATGGTCAGCCACTGCAAAGGCAGTGAGGCGGTCTTCGTCAGCATCGGCGCCCCGCGCAGCCACTGCTCATAAAAGACATCCACAAACTTCTGCACCAGATACAGCGGGTAGGAGGCAGCCCCCAGCGCACGATCCCAGGCATTCGAAGGTTGCAGGCAGGAGGCCAGCGCTGCTGGAGTCCCAAACAATGCCATCACCCCGTCACGCCCATCATGCAGACCAAGCATCCACGGGCAGCCTAGCTTCATCCCGGCACGATCCAGCACAAAGCACATGCACACCGCCAGAAGCCCTGCCGCCAGTAGCCACAATGAAACCTTCGCCAGCCTCGGTCCTGGCTGCCAGCCAGTCACTTGCATCATCATCCCGGCACCAAAGAAGCCCATGAATTGCAGCACCAACGCAGGCCAAGGATGAAGGGAAAAGGAATACATCACCGCCAGCGCCAGACAGCCCAGCCAGCCACTCCAGGCCAGGGCTCCTCGCCATCTTGGCAGCAACATCAGAAGCAACGGAGCCAGCAGGTAGAACTGTAACTCGTAGTCGAGCGACCAAGCCGATGTCAGCAGGCGGTAATCCGTGGCCGATCCCAGCAGCAGCGCCGTGTGCATGATCCAGCCACCTTCACTCATCAGAGCCCACTCCTCGGAAGAGCAGCGGTCTGTCAGCCAGGCAATCACCAGTGTCACGGCATAGCAGACCCAATAGAGCGGCAGCAGTCTCCAGGCCCGGCTCACCACAAAGGTCAGATAAGGAGCTTTCGTTCGCACATATCTCTCCTGCCACATCTTCGCGATCCAGTAACCGCTCAGGATGAAGAACAACAGCACTGCCGACTTCCCAATCGGCGGCCCAGCCGTGTGGGAGAAAGCCACCAGCGCCGCCAGCATCATGCGAAAGGCACCTGGGCTCACTGCTTCAGCCTCCTCTTCAACCAAACATAAAAACTCGGCGGGATGAAGGATGCCAGCCAGAGGCGAGTCAGGTCTGTATTTGCTAAAACGGAGGCTGGATGACAGCGCATGGCCGCCCCCAGACAGCGGCGAGCATCAGTCATCATGCCAAAGCCGAAATACTTCAGCCCCAGGGTTCTGAACTGCGAAGCAAACACCTCCGCCTTCAGCCGTCCGTGGCTTGGGCCAAAGTTCTCCTTCGCAAAGATCTCCTCCAGATTCAGAAAGGTGATCGTCTCCCCATACTTCTGCCGGATCATGTCCTTGTGCATGTTCCCCGGATGCAGGCGGTAGTTCGCCAGCACTTCATCCACGAACGCGAAGTCCCAGCGCCGAGCCATGTTCAGCGTCCAATACCAGTCACAAAAATTCCGCCCCTCAGGCACCGGCAAAACATCCTGCCAAGCTTCACGGCGAGCGATCATCGTCGCTGCCGGGATGTAATTTTCGTACATCAGCGGCACCAACTCACGTGTGATGGCCGGACGCCCCTGACGGCGGGATGCCACCTCGGCGGTTCCACCATTGTGCTGACCATCCTCATTCATGAAGGCCACATCACCATACACCAGCCCCACGTTCGGATGCTCGCGCAAGATCGGCAGTGTCCGCTTCAGGTACTGCGGGCAGTATTCATCATCCGAGTCGATGCGGGCAATGTAGCGCCCGCGTGCCCGTGCCATGGCGATGTTCACCGAGGCGGCGGCGTTGAGGTTCACCTCATTGCGCAGGTAGATCAGCCTCGGATCATCAAACCCGCGCACCACCTGCTCCGTGCCATCCGTGGAGCAGTCATCGATCACGATCACCTCCATCGTCGGAGCCTCTTCGAGGGCAAAGATGGAGCGCAGGCACGCGGCGATGTAGCGCTCCGTGTTGTAAGCGTTGACGACGATGCTGAGTTCCGGCGTCTCCATCATGATCCTTTTTCCACGCTGAGGAAACAATCCCGCCAATGCGTGGCGGTGATGCGCCCCGTGCGCTGCAATCCTTCCGGCGTGATCGAGTGGGCCTGATAACCCAGTTCGGACAAAATTTTCACACCATTGAGTTCTGCTTCAAACTCCGGCAGCACCTCGATCACCAGATCGGGCTTCCATCGAGACAGCACCGGAGCCAGAGCCTCCAGCACCACCGCCTCAAAGCCCTCCGTGTCGATCTTCACCATCACGCGCTGATGTTCCGCCAGCAGTGTGGCGAGCTGATCCGCACCGATCACCGTCACGGCGGACTTCTTCACCAACTGGGAAAACTGCCGGGCAAAGGACTCCACGAGCGAGCCATTCGTCAGGTGCCCCTCGGGCTCGGTGAAGATGGCGAAGCCGGAGTCCTTGCCGATGGCGCAGTTGAAGACCTGCACGTTATCCAGCCCGTTGCGCTCCACATTCTCCAGCAGCCGCCCGAAAACCTTCCGCGAGGGATCAAAGGCATACACCTTGCCCCGCCCGTGCATCCGTTTGCCGAACCAGCAGGTGAAGACGCCGACGTTCGCGCCGATGTCCACCACCGCATCGTAGCGCGAGATCACACCATCGAGGAAACCGAAGACCTCATGTTCGTAGGACAGCTTTCCGCCTAGCACCGCTTCGAAGTCAAACTCTCCCTGGTGAGGATGCAGCCAGAGTTTCACATCACCCGCCAGAGAGACTTCACGTGCCGGCAATCTCACGGATCCCCAGTCAACTGAGCTGAGTGAGTTCAGCACCTGCTGGCGTCTGAAGAGCGGCAGACCCGCCGTCAGATGATGCAGAAGCCCGAGATAGACACGGCCACACCACGGCAGGCGTGAAAGCAGGCTGTGAAAGGCACTGGCGAGTGATTTGATCATGCCGTTTTTGCCGCCAGTGCGGCTTTGATTTCACGCTGATTCGAGACCGCCATCTCCAGTATCTTTCCGATCATACCGATCTCCGCCTCACCCACCGCAGTCCCGGTCGGCAGAGCCAGCACCGTGCGAGTGAGAAGCTCCGTGTTCGGCAGACCCTGCCCCGCCTCCGGCTGGAGCGTCTGGTAGGGCTCCATGCGATGCACGCCTGGATAAAAATACTTCCGCGCCATGACGTTCTCCGATTGCAGCACCGCCACGAGTTCATCGCGACTGAGTCCAGCCTGCGTCTCATCCACCTCCACGATGACATACTGGCAGTTCGGCTCCGTGGCAGGATCGTAGCGATATAGACTCATCCCTGGCAGCTTCGAGATCTGAGCTTCGTAGGCCTGCCAGTTCGCCCGATTGCGCGCGATGATCTCCTCCAGGCTCTCCAAACAGGTAAGTCCCATCGCTGCATTGAACTCATTCATCTTCGCATTGGTGCCCAGCGTCACCACTTTGTC
>JBILPY010000306.1:0-5521 GCA_044373575.1 Prosthecobacter sp.
TCTGCCATCCACAATTCCATTCACCCAATTTTCCATCTATCCCATTCATGAAAACACTCTTCGAACTCTCGCTCACCTACTGGTGGGTCACATTGATCATTCTCTTCTTCATCGTCATCAACGTCCTCGGCATCGTCCACATCGGCGAGCAGCAGGTGGGCGTGGTCATCAAGCGTTTCGCCCGAACAAGCCTGCCGCCAGGCGAACTCATCGCTCTGCATGGCGAGGCCGGTTATCAGGCAGATACACTGCCCCCAGGGCTGCACTTTGGTTTCTGGATCTGGCAGTATCAGGTGCAGCGCGTGTCCATGGTCGTCGTGCCGCAGGGTGAGCTGGCGCTCATCGTGGCGCGCACGGGTGCAGCCATTCCTCCCGAGCGAATTCTCGGTCGTGTCGTGTCGTGCGATCACTTCCAGGATGCGCGTGCTTTCCTCACGAACGGTGGCGAAAAAGGCCGCCAGCTCGGCGTGATCACCGCAGGCTCGTATCGCATCAATCCAGCACTTTTCACTGCGCTCGTGACGCGTAATTGTCACGAGCATGGCATCTCGCCTGAGAGCTTGCGCCTTTTGCATGTGGAGCCAGATCGTGTCGGCATCGTCACCACGCTGGATGGCTTGCCCATTGAGCAGGGAGAGATGGCCGGGCCGATCGTGCCTGGGCACAACAACTTCCAGGACGCGCAGAGCTTCCTGAATGCTGGCGGCAGCCGTGGCTTGCAGGAGCAAATCCTGCTCAGCGGCCAGTGGAACATCAATCCATGGTTCGCCCGCATCGAGCAGGTGGAGATGATCGAGATCCCCATCGGCCATGTCGGCGTCGTCATCTCCTATGTCGGTCATTTGCATGAAGACGTGAGCGGTCCCGACTTCAAGCATGGCGACCTCGTCGAAGTCGGTCACAAAGGCGTTTGGGTTAAGCCGTTGCTGCCCGGTAAGCATCCCATCAACACGCACATCATGAGGGTGGAGCTGGTGCCCACGACCAATATCGTGCTCAACTGGGCCAACCGCACGGAAGCTCATCACTTCGATGAAAAGCTCAACTCCATCACTGTGCGCTCACGCGATGGTTTTGCCTTCAATCTCGATGTCTCCCAGATCATCCACATCGGCGCGAATGAGGCACCGAAGGTCATCTCGCGCGCAGGCTCGGTGCAAAATCTGATCGACCACGCCTTGCAGCCCATCGTCGGCAATTACTTCCGTAACAGCGCGCAGTCCTACACCGTCCTCGACTTCCTCAGCGCCCGCACCGAGAGGCAAAACGAGGCCGCTCAACACATCGCCGCCGCTTTGCGCGAGTATGACGTCGAGGCCATCGACACCCTCATCGGCGACATCACGCCGCCAGAGTCGCTGATGAAAACGCAGACCGACCGCAAGCTCGCCGAAGAGCAACGCAAGACCTACGAGATCCAGGAAGCCGCTGAAAAGCAGCGTCAGCAACTCGTGCGTCAGACATCGCTGGCGGACATCCAGCATGAGATGGTGAAGTCCGAGCAGGGCGTGCAGATCGCTCAGCTCCAGGCCAGCGCCTCCGTGAAAAAGAGCGAGGGCGAAGCCGCTAGCACACGTCTCCGTGCCTCTGGCGATGCCGATGCCATCCGCTCCACTGGCCAAGCCAAAGCCGAAGCCCACAGCGCCGGTATCAATGCCGTCGGTCAGGACACCTATGCGCTCATGCAGCTCTTCCAGATCATCGCGGAAAAGAACCTCCGCGTGGTGCCCGACGTGCTCGTTAACGGTGGCGGCGGCAGCAGCAACAGCGGCCTCATCGAAGCCCTCATGGCGATGGTGGCGCGCAACTCGAGTTTCCGTGAAGTCACGCCTCCGAGTGTGTAATTGATTTCAGATCCTCTGGCCCAAGCCGCACTGATGCGGCTTGGGCTTTTGTTGTCATGGCACATCTTCACTTGCGCCCCTCTCCGCTCTCTCAACAGTCGCACTCCTCTTTTTCATCTGCATGTCCACCGTCACTCTCGGGCTCATCCAAGGAACCACGTTTGCCAGCCAGGCTGAAAGCCTAGCGCGGCATGATGTGCTGATTCGTGAGGCGGCGGGGAAGGGGGCGCAGATCATTTGCCTCCAGGAGCTTTTTAACATTCCCTACTTCTGCACGCGGCAGGATACGGCGCTCTTTGATCTCGCGGAACGCGTGCCGGATGGTCCGACGACGGCTTACCTCGCGAAATTGGCAAAGGAACTGGGCGTGGTGCTGATCGTGCCGCTCTTTGAAAAGCGCGGTCCTGGTTTATATCACAACACAGCTTCCGTGATCGATGCCGATGGCACGGTGCTGGGCATCTACCGGAAGATGCACATCCCGCAGGACCCTGGGTTCGAAGAGAAATTTTACTTCACGCCGGGGGACCTTGGCTATCGCGTTTGGGACACGAAGTTTGGCCGAATCGGCGTGCTGATCTGTTGGGATCAATGGTATCCAGAGGCAGCACGACTCACGGCACTGGCCGGAGCGGAGATTCTTTTTTACCCGACGGCTATCGGCTGGCTGAGCAGCGAGAAAGCTGAACTCGGCAATGCCCAGCATTGTGGCTGGGAGACGGTGCAGCGCGGCCATGCGGTGGCGAATGGCTGTTTCGTCGCTGCGGTGAACCGCACGGGTTTCCAGGACGACACGCAGTTCTGGGGTCAGTCCTTCGTCGCGAATCCGTATGGCGAGATCGTGGCAAAAGCATCTGTGGAGCACGAAGAAGTGCTGATTGTCCCCTGTGATTTGCAAGCTGTGGAAGATTTTCGCCGCATTTGGCCGTTTTTCCGTGATCGCCGCATTGACACGTATTCTCCTCTGACCAAACGCTACCTTGATGAGTAAAGCCTACCCAAAGAACTACCGCCTCCCCGCTGAATTTGAACCGCAGGAGGCTGTGTGGCTGTCATGGCCGCACAACAAAGACAGCTGCCCGAAGACTTTCCACCGCATCCAGGACAAGTTCGGTGAGATCGCCAGCTCCATCTCCCGCTATGAGCGTGTGCGCATCAGTGCGCCGATGCTCAGCCACATGAACATCCGTCTGAGCATCGCCGACAACGAAGGCGATCTGAGCCAGGTGGACATTTATGAGAACCTCACGAATGACGTGTGGTGCCGTGACCACGGTCCGATCTTCATCAAGAATAATGAATCCGGCCAGGTGGCGATCACCGACTGGAAATTCAACGCCTGGGGCGGCAAATTCCCCTATGAGTTGGATGACCAGATCCCAGCCAAGGCTGCGGCATCGTTGAAAATGGAGCGTTTCGAGTCCGAATTCACGCTCGAAGGCGGTGCCATCGAGTCGAACGGTAAAGGACTTCTCCTCACGACCGAGTCAGTCTTGCTCAACCCGAACCGCAATGGCGGCAAGGCGCGCACCAAGGCTGAAGTGGAAAAGGAACTCAAGGCCATGCTCGGCGTCACCGACATCGTCTGGTTCAAGCAGGGCATCGAAGGTGATGACACCGACGGTCACATCGACGATCTCGTGCGCTTTATCCGCGATGACGCCGTCATTTGCATGGTCGAGTCGAAGGAAAATGACCCGAATTATAAAGTGCTGAAGCAGATCCGCGAGCAACTCGACGACGTGCGCCTGCCCGGCGGTGGCAAGCTTGAAGTGATTGAAGTGGAAATGCCGAACGCCATGGAGATGAAGGACTGGCGCCTCAGCCGGTTACCTGCCAGCTACGCGAATTTCCTCATCCTGAACAATGCCATCATGGTCCCTATCTTCGGTCAAAAGAAGAAGGATCAATTTGCCGAGGACATCATTGCCGAGTGCTTCCCTGGGCGCGAAGTCATCCCCGTGACTTGCAAAGATCTCGTGACTGAAGGCGGCGCGTTGCACTGCATCGCGATGACGCAGCCGAAGTAAATCCCTTCCAGCATCGATTTTGCGCCGCCACGCTTGCCACGTGGCGGCGTTTTTGTTTTGGTGGGGGGATGCCGAAAGGATTCCCTTTATCGATTATTGTCTGTCTGCTGACCTTGCTCATGCTGCCTGCGTGCCGCTCGACGAATCGTCTGCTCAAGGCAAAACCTGCCAAGCTTTCACCGTTCTTCGAGCAGCCCGATCTGGTAATGGACACCAGGAAGACGCTGCCTTTCCAGAAAACCTGGATCACGAAGGATAAAGCTATGGAGCCTGCGAAGAAGACGAAGCTCTATGTCGCTCCCGTGAGTCTGGAGCATCTGCGGCCGGTGAAAAAAATACTCGTTCGTAATGAGGTCGAGTGGGGTAGCATCAACCGACGGGAGGAGGAGATGGCCAACCGGTTGCGCAATGAGTTTGCCAAGGCCTTCCTGCGTTCGCCGCAGCCACGCTACAGCATCGTTCAGCAGCCGGGGCCGGACACGGTGACGCTGGAGATGGCGATCGTGGAACTGAATCCGACGAGCCCGAAGGGCAATGCGGTGAAGACGGCCCTGAAGTTCGTGGTGGGGCCGGTGGCGAGTCTTGGCGGTTACTTTACGAAGGGAAACATGGCGATCGAAGGCAAGGTGCGTGATTCGGCCTCGGGAGAATTATTTTTCCAGTTCGCCGACAACGAAGCAGACAAGATGACTTTATACAGCCTGCGTGATTTCAAGCCTTACGGTCATGCTCTGCATGCCATCAAAAAATGGGCGGAACAATTTGAACTGATGACGCGAAAGACGCCGGGTCAAAAGTTGCGAGATTCCTCCTTCATTACGCTCTGGCTTTACTGACTTCAGCGCCACCAAGA
This sequence comes from Prosthecobacter sp., assembly GCA_044373575.1. Taxonomy (GTDB): domain Bacteria; phylum Verrucomicrobiota; class Verrucomicrobiia; order Verrucomicrobiales; family Verrucomicrobiaceae; genus Prosthecobacter. The sequence continues at coordinate 4,728 of JBILPY010000306.1, forward strand.
AGGGAGGCCGGGGAGAGTCTCCTTCAGGATGGCTCGGATGGAGTGCCTTTCCTCGATGGGAAGGTGCGCGCCAAGTGGGGCGGGGTTTTGATCACGCAGGCCTTCGGCCATTTTGTAATAAACGCGGTCTTTGAGCGCTGAGGGGAGCTTTTGCCAGGACTCCGTGTAGAGCATGTAGCTGGCGCGATGCTTGAAGAGGCGGTTGTGCAGATCGAGGTCTTTGAGTGAGGCACCGCTACGGGCGGGTTTCTTATTGCGAACAAAGTCGCGCATGAAATTGGGATCACCGTCGATGCCCTCTCGCGGGAGCTTGGCTTCATCAGAGAAAAGGACGTAGCGGGCAAGTTCGTCGGCGAGCTTTTCGACCTCGAGCTTGGCGGAGAAGGGCAGGGAGCCGCGCCCCTCTGCCAGCAGCTTGCGCATGACGTAAGCGGCATGGAAGGTGCGGTTTTCAAAGCCTAGCTGATGTTCGTGAAGGAGGTGGGGGAGTATGTCGCTGGTTGGTAGGAGATGGGCGTCGATATTCCACATTTTGCCGGGCTCGACCGGGGTGGTGTCGAAGCCGCCGCCGTTGCGCGGGGTTCCCATGAGATTGGCGTGGGTCGTGCCGAGGTGGTGACCGCCGGTGAGATGCCATCCGCCGAAGCGCTGCTCCAGCGGGATGTGATGGCCCTGCTCGTCGCGGCGATAGGTCTCCAAACTCGCCCCGCTCAGCATCGGCATGAGAGACTCCGCGATGAGGCCCGGCACGCGGCGCGTGGCATTGCCGGCGTGGCAATTGAAGCACTTCTCTG
>JBILPY010000307.1:0-5514 GCA_044373575.1 Prosthecobacter sp.
CCGCGACAAGCCAGGAGCGATTTCTCCTGGCGCAGGTGAGTCTGGCGACAGGGAATCTCGCCCAGGCCCGCGAGATTCTAGAGCCCTTGCGAAAGAGCACTGACATGATCATCTCCACACGAGCAGGCCTCATGTGGGATGAAGTGGAGCTACGAGCCGGACGTGTGGAGCAGGCGCTGGCGGATCTCACCCACCCCGGCCAGCCACTGGATGACAAGGCGCGTCTGCTCCTTGCGCAGGGCCTCGTTGAGGCCGGCAGGCAGACGGAGGCACAGACGCAACTCCGCGAACTCGTGAGCGGCACTCAGGGCGGAGAGCGGGTGCATCACGCGGCTTCTATTCTGCTGGCAGATTCATTCCTTCGTGAAAACAATCGCGCCCAGGCTGTCGAGGTGCTGGTGCAGTTCCTCGATAACACGGCGGAGAGTGAGCTGTGGACGAGTGCCTTTGATCTCCTGGCCCGGTGTTTGAGTGAAAAGAGCGCGCTGCTTCCGCCCGATGCCACGCTGCGCTGGCTGGCCGAGGGCAATGCCGCTCAACGTGCCGCCCTGACAGCGCCTGCCACGACTTCCTTGTTTCAAGGTCATGCCATACTGTTGCTGGCTCGCTGGCTGGCCGCGCAGGAGCGGAACTTCGAGGCGCTCGGACTGCTCGAAGCGCAGCTCCAGATCCATGCCGGTCATCCACAGAGCGAAGAGGCCATGCAGCTTGCTCTGGAGACTTACAGCGCCGGAAAGGCAGATGCTCGAGTGGCCGCACTGACAGAGATGTGGCGTCGCCGATTCGGTGCCAATGGCTCGTCCATGGTCGAATTCGTCACCGCAGGCACGGCTTACACACGCGGTGACTACCCACGTGCGGCAGAGCTTTTCCAAACCGCCGCCAATCTGGCCACCACGCTGGCTGAGCGCCGGTCCGCTCTCTACAATGCGGGCGTTTCCGCGCTGCGTGCTGGTGAGATCGCGCTGTATCAATCTCTCCTCGCCCAGCTCCAGATCGTGAGCGGCGATGCCTCCGCCGATCTGGAGCTCGACCGCGCCCTCGAACTTGCGGCCAAGGCAACAAACGAGGCCGAGACCGAACTGCGCGGGTTTATCCAGAGACACGCGCAGCACGCTCGACTTTTCGACGCCCATCTGGCCCTCGCTGAAGTACTTCTGATGCGCGTGCCCACGGACTTCGCAGAGGTGGATCGTGCGCTGAAAGCTGCGGAGAGCCTGCCCACGATCACCGACAGGCAACGCGAGCGTGCTCTGCTCACAAAACTGTGGCGGCTGGATCGTCAGGGGCAGCTAAAGGAACTTACCGAAGCAGGCACCGCCTTTCTCAAAGCCTGGCCTGAGACCAGTCAAGCAGCTCTCGTGCGCATGAAGGTGGCTGATGCCTACTTCCGCTTGGAGAACTTCGCGGCAGCGCGCACCGAGTTTGAACTGGTGGCGAAGGAGACTGCTGCATCCCCTTATGCAGATACCGCGCTCTACTTTGCTGGCATGTCGGCGCTCTCCATGATGAGTGACGAGGGACGCGAAACGGCGATCAGCCTCTGGCAGGAACTCGCCGAACGCGGCGGCCCGTTGAGCATTCCCGCACGCCAGCAGCAGGCCATGGCCAAACGACGTGCCGGCCAGGAAGCCGAGGCACTGACGCTGCTCGACTCCCTGCTCACGGAGAAAAACCTTTCGAAAGAACTGCGGCGCTCTCTCACCTGTGAAAAGGTCGAAATCCTCATGGTGCTCGGTAAAGCTGACGTCACCTCACTCACCAGTGCCATCACGGTGTTGCAGGCTTTTTTGCGTGAGGATGAACTCACGTTCCAATGGCGCGCGCGTGGCGGCTACACGCTCGCTGTGGCACTGCATTCTGCAGGACGGGATGCCGAAGCGCTGGAAGCCAGCTACGATGTCGTCCAGGCCACCGGTTACACTGGCCCCTCCGACCCAGCGGAATTCCGCTGGTATTACCGCGCCGGATTCTTCGGTATCGATCTCCTCGAAGGTGGCAAACAGTGGGAAGCCGCCGCCCGTCTTGCCGAAAAACTGGCCACCACTTCTGGAGATCGAGCACTCGAGGCCAAGGAGCGCGCCACGAAGATCCGCCTGGAGCACTTCCTCTGGGATGGAAAATAGAATGCCCGCGCAGGAATCATTCAGCACCGAGATAGAAGCATTGACATCACCGAGGCTGTTTTTACACTCAGCCTGTCTAATTTAGCATACCAACAGCAAACGGAACCGTGGAGGTCATCAGCGAATGAGGAACGACGACTTTGAAGAACAACCTAGGCGCGGCAGCCCGCCGCTCCATTCTGAAAAGATCATGACAGATCGGAAGATCTTCTTTTTAGATCTGAAGGAAAACGAGCGCGGACGCGTGATTAAAATCACCGAGGATGTGCGCGGACGCCGGGACACTATCATGCTGCCAGTGGAGGCAGCGGACGAATTCCTCGATGCCCTCCAGCGCATCCTCGAACTCGAACGCGATCTCCCGCAGCTCGCTCAGACGGAGTAGGTCAGGCGAGGATGCCCTTCACCACCTGCCCATGGACATCCGTGAGGCGGTAATCCCTGCCTTGGAATCGGAAGGTGAGCTTGGTGTGGTCCAGGCCAAGCTGATGCAGCAGGGTGGCGTTTAGATCATGCACATGCACCGGATCACGGGTGATGTTGTAGCAAAAGTCATCCGTCTCTCCGTGCAGGTGCCCGGGCCTGATCCCACCACCGGCCATCCACATGGTAAAGCAGCGCCCGTGGTGATCCCGCCCATGATTGGTGGACTCCAGCTTACCCTGGGAATACGTCGTCCGACCAAATTCACCGCCCCAGACCACGAGCGTCTCATCCAACATGCCCCGCTGTTTGAGATCGCGAATGAGCGCAGCGGCAGGCTGGTCGATGTCGCCACATTGAAGCCGGAGATCGCTCGGCAGATTGTAGTGTTGATCCCAGCCGCGATGGTAGAGCTGGATGAAGCGCACCCCGCGCTCTGCCATGCGCCGCGCCAGCAGGCAGTTCGCTGCGAAGCTACCAGGCTGGCGCGACTGTGGACCGTAGACATCCAGCGTGGCCGCACTTTCATCACTCAAATCCGTGAGATCAGGAACACTGCTCTGCATACGGAAGGCCATCTCATACTGCGAGATGCGCGTGGCGATCTCGGGGTCATGCTCGCGGGCGAGCTGCTTTTGATTCAATGCGGCGATCACATCGAGCTGATCACGACGGCTGCCAGGGTCGATGCCGGGAGGGTTGGACAAATACAAAACAGGATCACCGCTGCTGCGAAAGGCCACGCCCTGATGATTCGACGGCAGAAAGCCCGAGCCCCAGAGCCGGGCGTAGAGCGGATCAGCCGGGCGCGCCGCACTGCCACGTGAAAGCAGAACCACAAAGGCAGGCAGGCTGCTGCTCCCACTGCCGAGTCCGTAGCTGAGCCAGGCACCAAAACTTGGCCTGCCAGGCTGTTGATGACCTGTCTGCAAGTAAGTCACCGCCGGGTCATGATTGATCGCCTCCGTGTGCATGGAGTGGATGAAGCAAAGTTCATCCGCCACTCGGGCCGTATGCGGCAGCAACTCGCTCACCCAGGCACCGCTCTGCCCATGCCGGGCGAACTTGAACATCGAAGCCGTAATCGGCAGCGACTTCTGCCCGCTGGTCATGCCCGTGAGGCGCTGGTCTCCACGCACAGAAGGCGGCAGTTCCTGACCATGCAGCTTTTGCAGGCCCGGCTTGTGATCGAAGAGATCGAGCTGGGAAGGGCCGCCATGCATGAAAAGATAAATGATCCGTTTCGCCTTCGGGGCGAAGTGCGGCATGGCATCCGCATCACCGGAAAGTGAGGCCAGAGCCATGCCCCCGAGACTCAAACCCGTGCTGCGGATGAACTGGCGGCGCTGGAGGAGATCATTCATCGCATCATGATGGCTTCGTCGAGGTTGAGCAGCGTATGCGCGACGAGGGTCCACGCGGCGAGTTCGCCGACATCGACCTTCGGATCTCGCTTCGCAGCACCGATGGAGAGCAGCGAGACAGCGTGATCCCGATGCACGGAAAAATGAGTACGCTGGCGTGCCAGCAGACCTCGCAGCATAGCGACTTCATCCGCCTCAGGGTCACGCAGGAGCACGCGCTGCCAGAGCTGGTGCAAACGGGATTCATCCGTGGGAGCAGCCTTCCACTGGCGTTCAGCAAGCACGCGGGCGGCTTCGAGAAACGTGTCATCATTGAGCAGCAGCAGCGCCTGCAGCGGCGTGTTCGTGCGTGAGCGCCGCACGGTGCATTTTTCACGCGTCGGACCATCAAAGGTTAGCAGCGCTGGCGGCGGTGCCTGCCGCTTCACATAAGTGTAGAGGCTGCGCCGCCACTGATCTTCGCCAGCACTCATATGATAACTTTCCTCGCCATTGTAAGACACCGCTTCCCACAGGCCGGAAGGCTGGAAGGGCTTCACACTTGGCCCGCCGACCCTGGGCACGAGCAGACCGGACAAGGCCAGTGACTGATCACGCAGCATCTCGGCGGAGAGCCTCATGCTCGGCCCTCGCGCGAGGAGACGATTCTCCACATCCTGATGCGAACCCTCGGCGGGAAACTGGGAACGCTGCCGGTAGGTCTGAGAAGTCACGATGAGTCGGAGCAGCTTCTTCACATCCCATCCGCTTTCACGAAAGGTACAGGCAAGCCAGTCGAGCAGTTCAGGATGCGTGGGCGGCTCGCCCTGAGTTCCGAAGTCGTTCGGGGTACGCACCAAGCCCTCACCGAAGCATTGCTGCCAGAGACGATTCACCGCCACGCGTGCCGTGAGCGGATTCTCCGGTGCGACGAGCCAGCGTGCGAAGCCCAGACGGTTCTTCGGCAGTTCGCGATTCCATGGCGCGAGGGCGTCCGGCACACCGGGGAGCACCTTGGCGAGAGGTTTGTCGTATTGCCCACGCTCAAGCACGTGCGTGCTGCGTGGCGTGGTCATCTCCTGCATGACGAGCGTGGTCGGGATAGCCTCACGCAAAGCTCTCTCGGTCTTGATGGCTGCTTTCACATCCTGACGCGCTTTCTGCACCGAAGCCTCGGCAAAGTGGGTGATGAAGTCATCGAGAAGAACCTCCGCTTCAGCCGCGCTGCGTTTCGCCACGGGCTGCTGGAGAATGCCGCGAATCCGCTCCCCACGAAACCAATCGGCCACCTCGGCGACATCCATCGCACGCGGGAGGATGCGCAATTCATCGAGACTTCCGTAGAAGCCGAGATTCACATCCCGCCGACCGATACGCAGGGGTTCGTCATTGGCGATGGAACCCTCCAGCGTATCACGCCGCACTTCGAGCGTGCTGGGAGTTGCGTCGATGAACACCCGCAAACCTCCCGCATGTCGTGAGCCATCATAACTAACGACGACGTGATGCCAGATCCTGGCCGACATCGCCTCCATGGTCACCACCTCGATGGCGCTCGCACCCCAGCGATGCACCAGATTCACCTGAAGCCGACCTTTCTGCCAGATCATCTCCAGTCCACG
>JBILPY010000308.1:0-5511 GCA_044373575.1 Prosthecobacter sp.
CCGAGGTCGCTGGACGCATCACCCACATCGCCGTGAAGTCCGGCCAGGAAGTGAAGCCCGGCGATGTCATCGCCACGCTTTCCAGCCCACGAGTCGCCTCCGACCTCCGCACCGCCGAACTGCGCCGAGAACGTGCCCGTCGTGAACTCGATCTCACCATCGGCACCGCCGAACCTGCTGCCTACAAACAAGCCCAGGCCAGCCTCGCCCAAGCCGAAGCCGCCGTGCAGGAAGCCCAACGCATCGAATCACGCCTTACCCTCCGCGCTACGCGAGCAGGCATCGTCATCACCCCAGATCTAGATCGCCTCGCCGCCGCCAGCCTGCGCCCCAGCGATGCCGTGTGCGAGATCTCCGCGCTCGATCCCATCCAGATTTACATCCCGCTGAACGAACGCCAAGCACGCCACATCCGCGCCGGACAGAAGGTCGAACTCCGCGTCCCCGCCATGCCCGCCCGCACCTTCGAAGGTCAGGTCATCTCCGACACCAAAACGCCACCCACCCGCGAGCTGCCCCCAAACCTCGTCGCCACTCTCGGCGGAGATCTCGCCGCCCAACCCGATGCCGAAGGCCGCCTCACCCCGCTAGAGACGACCTATGGCGTGCTTGTTTCCCTACCCAACCCCGACCAATCCCTCCGCCCCGGGATGACCGGCACCACCCTCATTCACGGCCCCACCCAGCCCCTCTGGCGCACCACGCTGATGAAGCTGCTGGATTTTGTTAGCCTGGATTACCGACTTTGAGGTGGAATCATACCAAATGAAGCCAAAAGACATCTGCATCACAGTGGCCTTTTTGTTGCTGGCTGCATTCGGCGCTGTTGGTGCCGTGTCGTATGTGGCCTTTTATCGTCCCATGACTGTTCAGCCCATGCTGGATCGCGCTTTTCTGCGCAGTCACCCGACTAGTGCCGAACTGCTCGCCTACTTCCGCCACCCTACTGAAAAGACGATCAAGCCGTGCGGACGTGCTGCTGGAGTGGTGAGTCTGAGGCTCTGCGATGCAAGGGAAGTTCTTGCGCCTTCGCGATTGTGGCGCAGGGAAGCGCTGTGCTCCTCAGGGACGTTCCATTTCCTTTCTCCATGATCTGGCAGGCAAGACATCACCGAATCGAGTTTCCCCGCCGTCCACTGGTGATGGGGATCGTGAACATCAATGATGACTCTTTCTGCGGTGACGGGACGCTGGATGCTGACAAGGCACTGGCTCAGGCGGCGCAGATGCTGCGGGACGGGGCGGACATCATCGACATCGGGGCGGAGAGTGCGCGGACGAATCGCGGGCCGATCACGGTGGAGGAGGAAGTGGCGCGGCTGCTGCCCTTCCTGGCGAAATGGCCTGAGGTGGCGGCGCGCTTCACTTCACCGCTGCTCTCGATCAATACCTGGCGGAGTGAGGTGATCGCGGCGGTGCTGCCACATGGGGGGGATTTGATCAATGACATCAGCGCGCTACCGGATGCGACGAATGCGCGGCTGTGTGCCGAGCATGGGGCGAGTCTGCTGATCATGCACAGTATCGGCCAGCCGAAGGTGCCGCACACGCATGTGGGGTATGCGGACATCTGGGAGACGCTGGAGAGGTTCTTTGATGAGAAGATGGAGCTCGCCATCAAAGCTGGGCTGAGGCCGGAGCAGATCGTGCTCGATCCGGGGATCGATTTCGCGAAGCAGCGGGAGGACAATCTGGAGATCTATCGCCATGCGGAGCGGCTGCAAAAGTGGGGCAGGCCGGTGCTGCTGCCAGTGTCGCGGAAGACGGTGATCGGTCAGGTGCTGGATCTGCCGCAGGCGAATGATCGCGATGCGGGGACGCTGGCCTGCATCAGCGCGGGGATGAGGCGCGGGGCGCAGATCTTCCGCGTGCACAACGTGAAGGCGGCGGCGCAGGCGGTGAAGGTGCTGTGGGCGGTGCGGTGATCAGCGGCGGACTTCGCCCTTGGTCACATCGCCTGGATCATCGAGCGCCATGATCTGATTGATGGTCTTGAAGCGACCTTTGTCTTCGAAGGCCCAGACGACTTTCTTGTCGAGGGTGAGCTCGAAGAACTGGGGCTGTTCGCCGAGGTGGCCGTGGCCGAGGTAGTTGGCGAAGATCGTGTTCCCATTCGGCAGGCGATGGCAGCCGGCCATGAGGCGGAGGGTGTTGCCGGGCAGGTCGTTTTCGTTGAGTTCCCAGACGGTTTTGCCGCTGGGATCGACTTCCACGACCTTGTGCCCGTCTCCGCAGGTGATGAGGAGGTTTTTGTTGGCAAGCTGCACGACGCCATGGGGATCACCAGTGACGGGGACTTCTCGCAGCACTTTGCCGTCGCCATCGAGCTCGACGATTTTGCTCTCGCCTTTGAAGCAGACGAGGTAGTGGCCGTCTGGGGTCTTGCGGGTGCCACGGAATTGGTTGTGCAGTTTCACGCTGGCAGCGGTGACGAGTTTGATTTCTTTGGCGATCTTGCCCGCGCGATCCACCTCAATGATGCGGCTGGTGCCGCACTCGACGACGAGGACATTGCCGTCAGGCAGGGGCTGGCAGGCGTGGCATTCGACCTTCACGTCCGTGGGGGCTTTGTATTCCCAGACGAGCTTGTGATCGCGGGTGATCTCCTTGGCACCGCCGACATAGGCAAAGAGGATGTTTCCGTTTGGCAGGCGCCAGCAGTCCTGCGGGTTTTTGGCTTCTTCCTGCCATTCGATCTCGCCGGAGGCGGAGAGGATGGTGATCTTGCCGCCGCCGTAGTCGCAGCAAAGGAGGGGACGGGCGGCGAAGATGCTGGTGCCGAGCAAGGTGAGGGCGGAGAGGACGAGGGCGAGTTTCATGCGGGAGGATGTTTAACGGTGGGGCTGTCTGCATCTTCCCGAGCAGACATGTGGGCACAAAAAAGAGAGGCACCTTGCGATGCCTCTCCGTAAATTGAACTGAGTCGGGTGTCAGGCTTATTCGCCCGGACGCCATTCTTCGGTGGCGAACTTGAAGGCCTGCTCGAGTCCGACGAGGTCGGTGCTTGGGCGGAGGGCTTCGAAAGCGGCGCTTTCCTTCTGAATTTCGGCTTCGTTGTAGTTGAGGGCCTTGACGGAGAGTCCGACGCGGCGCTCGACTTTGTCCACCTTGATGACGCGGGCTTCGACATCGTCGCCGACGTTGATGACGTCCTTGACCTTGGCCACATGATCTTCGCTGAGCTGGGAGATGTGGATGAGGCCGTCGATGTCGCCATCGAGTTCGACGAAGGCACCGAAGCTGGCGATCTTGGCGACTTTGCCTTTGACGATGTCGCCGACTTTGAAGCGGGTGTCGATGACACTCCATGGATCGGTTTCGAGCTGCTTCATGCCCAGGCTGATGCGCTGGTTTGGCTTGTCGATGCCGAGGACGACGGCGTCCACTTCCTGGCCCTTCTTGAGCATCTCGGATGGGTGGTTGACCTTGCGTGTCCAACTGAGGTCGGAGACGTGGATCATGCCGTCGATGCCTTCTTCCAGTTCCACAAAGGCACCGTAAGCGGTGAGATTGCGGACAGGGCGCTTGAGTTCCGTGCCCACTGGGTAACGGAGGTCGATGTCGTCCCAAGGATTGGTGTCGAGCTGACGGACGCCGAGGCTGATCTTGCGCTCGTCCTTGTTGATGCCAAGGACGATGGCTTCGAGTTCCTGGCCCACGGTGAGCACGTCGGATGGACGGGCGATGCGCTTGACCCAGGAGAGTTCGGAGACGTGGACGAGGCCTTCGACTCCTTCTTCGATTTCGACGAAGGCACCGTAAGCGACGAGCTTGGTGACCTTGCCCTTGACCTGCTGACCGACTGGGTAGCGGGCCTCGATGTTTTCCCAAGGGTTGTTCTGGAGCTGCTTCAGGCCGAGGGAGACGCGTTCTTTTTCGCGATTCACTTCGAGGATGAGGAGTTCCAGCTTCTGACCAATGCCGACGAGTTCCGTAGGATGGTTCAGGCGGCCCCACGACATGTCTGTGATGTGGAGAAGACCGTCCATGCCGTTGAGGTCCACGAACACGCCGAAGTCGGTGATGTTCTTGACCACGCCGATGACTTTGTCGCCAGGGGTGACGGAGTCGAGGAACTTCTGGCGCTGCTCTGCACGCTCGGCTTCGATGACTTCGCGGCGGGAAAGGACGATGTTTTTGCGTTCGTCGTTGATCTTGACGATCTTGAACTCGAACACCTTGCCCATGTATTCGTTGAGATCCTTGGGCGGGATGATGTCGATCTGGCTGGCAGGGAGGAAGGCTTCGACGCCGACGTTGACCATGAGGCCGCCTTTGACGACGCCCTTGATCTTGCCTTTGACGAGTCCGCCATCGCGGAACACGGAGGCAATTTTGTCCCAGTTCTGTTTGTAGGCGGCTTTTTCCTTGGAGAGGACGACCATGCCTTCATCATTCTCGAGTTTCTCGAGCAGGACTTCGACTTCGTCGCCGACCTGGATGTCTTCATCTTCAAACTCGTTGGCGGGGATGGCGCCTTCGGATTTGTATCCGATGTCCACAAGGATAACCTGTGGTTTGATTTCGAGGATCTTGCCTTTGACGATGGATCCTTCGGAGAGTTCACGGAAGGATCCTGCGATCATTTCCGCGAGTGTTAGGTTGCTCATTAGCTGTGTTAGGGTTGGGAGTGCCTGGTGTTGGATGAACCGCGCGCGACCTTCCACTCCTGAGGGTTGCGGCGGGCTTTCGCCCCACATGGCCAGTGGGCCAGGGGGCAAGAGGGTCGCTATAGTCGGGGTGAACCGCTCTTTGGCAAGGGAAAAGGCGGGGCTGAGTAAGCCCGGATTTGGCTCCGCCGAACTACTGAATTTGCAATGTGGGCGGCAGGGTGATGGGGCCGGTTTTCGGCTCCACATCGTCAGGAAAGATGACGGTGATGCTGCGGATGCTTCCCGCTGAGGCGACCTGGTTCTGGAGGAGCCATTTTTTCACAAACTCGGCCACCGATTTCCTGGCGGCTTCGCGGATGCTGTCGAGGTGGACTTTGTTCCCGGCGCGGCGTTCGAGCGTGGGAGTGAGGCTTTTCTCGAGGGCGGCGAGGTTTTCAGCGGCATTGAAGCGGAGCCAGCCGGCTTCGGATTTTTTTTCCATACCGTCCGTGCGCACGGCGGGCGGCGGCGAGGGGCGCATGGCAGGGGCGCGGACGATGCACTGGCCGTCCTGGACCCGGAGTCGCCAGTCTTCGGAGATCTTGATGTGGTAGCGATAGACCACGGGGGTGCGGATCTCGGAGACGGTGGTGCCTAGATAGACCACCTCGCTGAGGGCGGTCTTCATGTCGTAGCGTGTGACCGTCTCGTTGGTTTCGAGGGTGGCGACTTCGAGGATGTCGCCGTTCGTGGAGGTGATCTTGGTGATAGACTCGCGGAAGCTGGTCTCGATGTCGCTCTGGACGAGTTTCGTGGGCAGATCGCTGACCCAGGCTGCGGCTTTTTTGAGAGAACTGAGGAAGAAGTAGCTGAGGATGCCGATTACAAGCGTTAGCAGCAGGGCGGTGGCGGCGAACCA
>JBILPY010000309.1:0-5508 GCA_044373575.1 Prosthecobacter sp.
CGTCGAGCGAGGTCTTGCGAATGAAGCGGCCGATGCGTGTGACACGCGGGTCATCCTTCATCTTGAAGGTGATGCCCTGGGCCTTCTCGTTCTGCGCCAGCAGACCGGCGAGCTTTGCCTCGGCATCGACGCACATGGAGCGGAACTTGAGCATCTCAAACTCGCCACCATGCAGACCCACGCGCTTTTGTTTGAAGAACACGGGGCCGCCATCGCGGCGGATGAGCAGCGATACGACGACGAACGCCGGCGAGGCCATGAGGAGGCAGACGAGGCTGATGACGATGTCGAAAAGTCTCTTTACTGCATGGGTGCTGTTGACGATGGCCAGCCAGCTCCAGCGCTTCAAATTCATCGCCAGGCGCATCCGGGTGCGGCCGATGCGGCTCTGCGCCTGGATAAGGCGGAGCGCTTGTTGTTCAGCGAGGTCGAGTGCGTGTGTCATGTTGAAAAGGTGGTGCTGTCTCCGGGTTTGTAACTCCCCGCAGGTGTGGGGAAATTAAATAGCCTGGCTCTCCAGAGCCGAGACGAGCGTCAGCTGATTCACTCCGACACGCTGGGTGCTCTTGGTTGGCCGCGAGGCTTTGGAAAGCCCAGTTATGGAGACATCTTTGAACATCTGCTCAAGATCGCTGATGTAGCCGTCGAAGTCGTAGCGCTCGGAGACGATCTGAAGACCGTTCTGGCCAAGTTCGCGTGCTTTGGCTTTGTTGCAAAGAAGGTCATCAATGCCAGCGGCGAAGGCGGCGCGATCCATCCACGGGACGAGGTATCCATTGTGACCGTCGATGAGCCAGTCCTTGATGCCACCTGCATCAAAGGCGACGACAGGCAGTGCGTAGCGCATGACTTCAAGCCCGATGGTGGCGATGGGCTCCGGCCACAGGCTGCTGAGTGCCACGACGCTGCATTCGCGGTAGTAGGCCTTCAGTTCTTCCTGGGGGATGAAGCCTTTGAAATGAACCCGATCCGCGAGTCCGAGCTTGCGGCTGAGTTCCTCGCAGTAGGCCTTGTGATTGCCATCGCCGAGGATGATGCACTCGAAGTTGCTCTTCACTTTGGCGAGTGATTCCAACAGCACGTCCACACCTTTGCCACGGATGATCTGGCCGGCGTAGAGGATCAAATTGCGGTCGCTGAAGCTGCTGCGGAGCGCGGGATCGCCCATGCGCGGCACGGGAGCGTGAATCTCGATGCGCTTGGCGTCGAAGCCGTTGTTCAGCAGTTCGTCACGCATGTATTCGGTGACGACGACCATGCGGTCAAAGCGGCGGTTGAGAGCAATCTCGCGCTTCTTTTCGCGGTAGCTCACGTACTTGAGCGGGAAGCCGCCGCCATTGTTTTTCACTACGCAGGCACCGCAGCCGATGGCGCAGTAGAGGCTGGCAGCGCGAGTGCAGATCTTCCGGGTGTAGTAGTCATACTTGTAACTGCGCATGCAGTAGATGTCGTGGTCATGCACCATGCGCACGAGCGGCACGCCGCTGTCCACAAGTGCCTGGATGACCTTCAAGTCGGCCATTTTATGAACATAAACGGCGTCAGGCTTGAACGCGGCGAGCGCAGCACGAGTGCGGGCGGCTGTGTCGCCTTCGAGGGCGAACTGCCGCGTGAAGACCTGCCTCCAGCCATCTTCATTTTTTCCCGTGCCAGGTCCGTGCAGGATAGCGACGTCGTGACCGCGCTGACCGAGCTGCTCAGCGGTGATGAAGGCATTGGCTTCCGCCCCGGCGAGGGCTCCGAAGCGTTCGTGCACGTAGAGGAGTTTCATGAGGTGATTTAACTCGTGCTTTTAGCTCGAAGCGAAATCCCCGCAGGTGGGTGGAAGGCGTAGCTTGGCTTTGATTCGCTTCGCTCACCCTTCGGGCAGCCTGCGGCTGTCTATCTTCGCTTCGGTTCCAGAGCCGAGACGAGCGTCTCCTGATTCACTTCGATGCGCTGGGTTTTGTTCGGGAGTCAGGAGACTCCGATCTCGGCTTTGGAAAGCCGAGCTACAGTTCCCCCCACAGTTGGGGGGGAGGACTTGGGGGTGGTGTTGAAGCAGCTTAAAGACCTCCCACTTCTTATGCTCTCCTTCTTCTCCGCCAGCACCCGCATGGTCAATTCTCGGAACGCGATCTCCGAGTGCCTCGAATCCGCGCTCGGTGCGGACAAATCCTGTGATCTCGTGATGCTCAGTGCATCCATCGGGCATGATTACCAAGCGCTGGTCGATCAGGTCCGTGAGCTTGCTCCAGGAGCGCGGGTGGTGGGTGCTTCATGCTGCGGGATCGTTGGCAAAGAAGGCGTGAGCGAGTCGATGAAGGACGTGGCGCTGATGGTGGTGCGCGGGAAGGAATTCGCTGTGGCGCATGTGGATGACATCAACGGGCGCAACGCCTTTGAAAAGGCTGTGGAACTGGCGCAGCAGCTCAAGGCGCAGCAGCCGGGCATCAACATGATCCATTTCATGGCCTCAGGCATCGACATCGCCAATGACCAGGCGATAGCGGGCATCGAGTCGGTCTTCGGACCTGAGGTGACGATCTTTGGCGCAACTTCGTCAGACAACATGCGCGGCGTGGTCAGCTATCAGATGGTGGATGGCACCGTGTATGAGCACGCAGCGTGGGCAGTGGGCTTTGCAGACCCGACTTTGACGCTCGAGACGCAGGCCACGCATGGCTTCATGGCCGTGGGTGAGCCCATGACGGTGACAAAAGCGGATGGCACGCGAATCATTGAGCTGAACGGCAAGCCTGCCTGGCAGGAATACACCGCACGGCTCGGGCTTGATGCAGCGACTGCCACCTGTGGCGACTCGATTCCAGTCGGCGCACTGGCGGAGCAATTGCCAGCCGATCAAGCCGTAGAGTATGGCAATCCGCACATTCTGCGCGTGGTGACGAAACGCGACACCGAGGGCGCGATGCACTACGCCACAGAAATTCGCGAAGGCGCGAAACTGTGGCTCACCGTGCGCGATGAGGAGCGCATCTTTGCCGACATGGACCGCATGATGGCGCAGATGAACGAGCGCGCTAGCGGCCTGAAGCCGGTGGCCGTCTTTCATGCAGACTGCCTGGCCCGTGGGCGCTATCTTTTCCATCGTGTGATGAAGGAGGAACTGGTGAACCGCATGCAGTTCCCTCTGAGTGCGGACGGCGTGGTGCCCCCGTGGCTGGGCATGTATGGCTTTGGCGAGTTTGCTCGTCTCGGCGGTGTGAACACCTATCACAACTACACCACAGCGATTTACGCGATCTACCGCCGCTGAAAATGAAACCCAACACTGTCGAGTCCCTGCCGTATGACGAGCTTCTGAAGCGCTACGAAGCGCTCCAACTGCGCGTGACGCGGTTCTCGACGGTGGAGCAGCGGATGGTCGATGCGCAGTATCAGCTCGACGAAGAGCTGGGACGCTTCGCACGGATTCATGACTTTACCTCAAAAGCATTTCTTGTGACCAGTGACCAGTCCTTCGCGGACATGGTGGCAGAATCGCTTCTGGATGTGTTTGAGCAGGAGTTCAGCCTATTCTGGCCAGTAGATGATGGCGGGCGGCTGATGACATCACCCAAGGCCGCACACGGTATGAGGCCACCGCTTCCCGCCTCTTCAGAGCTTGAGGCGTGGGTCGAGGAGCGGCTTCAAAACATGAAGGAAAGGGCCAAGGTGGCACCAAACGAACTTTTGGCGAAATTGCCAGCCGCCTTTGATATTTCGCATCTCGTGATTGGCTTCTGTTTGGATCAAAGAGGCAAACGCATCGCGGTATTGATCACCGGCATCACCCGTGAGAAGGCGGATTTCCACACGCCACTAATACTGGAGCGCATTCAGTCGTTTCAGGTCTTTTTGCAGAAGGTGTCGAGCCTGGCGATGAACCGCCGAAACAATGCGATCATCGCCCAGCAGATGCTGCACATCCAGCAGTCTGAAGAGCGGCTAAAACTGGCCGTCGAGGGCAGCAACACGGGCTTCTGGGACTGGGATTTGCCCACCAGGCGGGTGGTGTATTCATCAGTCTGGAAGTCGATGCTCGGGCATTCAGACGATGAGATCACAAACTCGTCCGAGGAATGGGAATCGCGCCTGCACCCGGAGGATCACGCCCGCACCTTGGAGCGCGTGGAGAGGCATATTCGCGGAGAGACACCAGTATTTGATAATCTAGCCCGAATGAGGCACAAGGACGGGCACTACGTATGGATCTTGGCACGGGGTCGTGCGCTGCGTGATGCTCAGGGCAAGGTGTACCGCTTTGTCGGCACGCATTTCGATATGACGCAGCACAAAGCTCTGGAGCAAAGGCTGCGCGAGGCTGAGGATCTGCAACGCGTTGCCCGTGAGCAGGCGGAGGCCGCCAGCCGGGCAAAAAGCATTTTTGTGGCGAGCATGAGCCATGAAATCCGCACGCCCATGAATGGTGTGCTGGGAATGCTTCAACTTCTGAATGAAACGCCGTTATGCGAATCGCAAACCGAGCTGGTGAGCAATGCGGAGAAGTCCGCCACAGCGCTGCTGGATGTGATTGGAGACATTCTCGATCTCTCGAAGGTCGAGGCGGGCAAGATCGACCTCGAAAACCAGCCTTTCCAGCCTGCGGGTTTGTTTGAGGAGGTATGCACGCTGATGAAGGTGCGCTCCGAGGCTAAGGATATCCAACTCAAACTCAACCTTCCAACAGCGATGCCCGCATGGGTCGAAGCTGATGCAGGCAGGCTGCGGCAAATCCTGATCAACCTCATCGGCAACGCAATCAAGTTCACCGATCACGGCGGCGTCTCGGTGGAGGTGGAAACGCGACCTGAATCAGGTTCTGCCGAGCTGGTGAACCTGGAAGTGACCGTGCGCGACACGGGTATTGGCTTCGCGGAAGGCTTCGTCGAGCATCTGTTCCAGCCTTTCAGCCAGCATGATGGCTCCACGAAGCGTCGTCATGATGGCACTGGCCTCGGGCTGGCCATCTCGCGTTCACTCATCGAGCTGATGGGCGGTCGTATCACGGCAAAGAGTCGTCCTGGCGAGGGTTCCGAATTCCGCATCACGCTGTGTTTGCCGGTGGCAGATGCTCCGAAGGACCACACGACAGAGAAGCCTTCTGTTCCGGCCAAAGTGCAGTTCGATGGGCGTGTGCTCGTGGTAGAAGACAATCCGATGGGGCAGACAGTGGCGAGGCTGATGCTACAAAAGTTCGGCTTCAGCATTGATGTGGCATCCAACGGCCAGGAAGGCGCGGAGATGGCGCGGGCGGGCCAATACCGCTTTGTTTTGATGGATTGCCAGATGCCTGTGATGGACGGATTCGAAGCCACGGCAGCCATTCGCGAGGCCGAATCACAAGCACGACGGATCCCTGTGCCGATCCTGGCACTGACCGCGAATGTACAGCCCTCGGACATCGAGAAGTGCCTGCAAAGCGGTATGAATGACTTTCTGCCGAAGCCGCTGCGGAAGGATGTGCTGGTGGCGAAGATGACTAAGTGGCTGACGTAGCTTGTCTCTCCAGAGCCGAGCGGAGCGTCT
>JBILPY010000310.1:0-5496 GCA_044373575.1 Prosthecobacter sp.
AGATGGCTCCTGCAATCGTTGATGCCACCGCGTGGCCGCGTGTCTTGAGCAAGCGCGGTTCCTCCGGTGAGCGCGGCAGTTATGAGTTGGTTGCGTTTCATGACAAAATTCTGCGGGAGTCGAACGCAGCCCGGCCATGTGTTTCTCGTCAAATTGCCTGCCGTCATGAAGTTTTGAGCATCGTCCAAATCACTGCCAGAGGTTGATAATTTCCATAATTTAAGCTAGCGGGCGCGCAGGTCGTGGGGGAAGTTTTATGGAAATTATGGATTCAACTCGCCTCTCATTATCTCGCAGGCTCGCATTGGCGGCCCTCGTACTGCTTTTGCTCGTGGCTGGGGGCCTTGGCTGGAGATGGGCGACTTATCAGGACCTGTCCGCCGTCGTTTCGGCGGAGCAGATCGCTAAAGAGAACGAGGCGATGCCCATCGAGCCAGCGCTGCTAGGGATGCGTCTGCCGGTTCGTGATCAGACGCCACGCCAGTCACTGGTGCCGGATGACGAACCCGAGCGGGCGCTGCTGGAGACAGGTCGGGTGACGCTGCGGGAGAGTTCCAGGGCGGTGCGCCGCTATCGTCTGGCGTTGGATGAGATCTACGACATGACCTCGAGGAGCGAAGGACTGCGCCGCATTCCGGTCCAGCGGAGCGCACGTGCCTTGGCTGACTACACCGCAGCGGAGGCCGGACGAGGAACGCCGTGGCCTGCGATGGTGCTTTATCCCGAAAAGGGGCCGGCGGACAAGTCCACCCGCCGCATCCTCACCGGGAGGATGCTCGTGGCTCTGGAAGATGCGGCGACGGCTGCCCCGGCACTGGCTGCGGCAGGGCTGGAATTGGTGGAACGACCCAGCTATTCGCCGGAGCATTTGATCACGCAAAGCAGGACTGGCAGTCCGCTGGAGGCGCTGGCGAGCATCCGCAAGCTGGGCAATCAGGCGAAGGTTGTGTCCGTGTCACCGCTGCTAAAACGGGCGGTGGAAGCCATGGCTCTGCCGAATGACCCCCTGTTTCAGCAGCAGTGGCATTTGCTCAACTCAGGTCAGGGCAAGGGAGTGACAAAGATGGATGCGCAGGTCACGGAAGTCTGGGACCAGTATCAAGGCGATGGCATCCACATCGCGATCGTGGACACGGGCATCCAGATGCTGCATGAGGATCTGGTGGGCAATGCAGAGGACTTTGGCCATCTGGAGATCAGTGCCCGGGAGGTGGGTGCTCCTGGTGAAGACGTGGACGGTCATGGCACGGCGGTCGCGGGGATCGTGGCCGGAGTGGGAAACAACAGCCTGGGAGGGAGCGGCGTGGCCCCACGGGCAAAGCTGCACAGCCATCGCATCCTCAACGGGGCTGCGGCACTGGATGACAGCCAGATCGCAGATGCCACGGTTTATGGTGCCTATGACACACGGACGGTAACAGACGAGCTAGGTAACACGATGACTTTTCCCAACACGAGATTCATCGAGGTGAAGAACAACAGCTGGGGCTGGGTCACCGGCCCGATGACACTTGGAGAAAGCGGACCCCTTTTCCAGGATGCGATGAAGTTCTCCGCAGAGCTGGGCCGTGGCGGCCTCGGAGTCATCTCGGTGTGGGCTTCGGGCAATGGAAGGACCAGCTATGAGCAGGGCAACAAAGGCGGTCTGGCCAATGACATCCATGCCATCGCCGTGGGAGCGCTGACGAATACTGGCAAACTCGCCGCTTACAGTGAAACAGGGGCGCATCTCACCTGCGTCGGCCCCTCGGGCGGTGGCACGCTGGACTTGGTTTCCACAGATATGGCTGGTCTTGAAGGGATGAATCCCGATCCAGAGCATCCCGACATGGAGAACTACAATTACAGCTACACCCGCAACCTCCAAGGCACCTCGTTTTCAGCTCCTGTCGTGTCCGGTGTCTGCGCTCTCATGCTTCAGGCAAATCCGAATCTGAGCTGGCGGGATGTGAAGGAGATCATACTGCGCTCCTCCTTGCAGGTCGATCCGAGGTCCGCGACCTGGGTGAAGCGCACTGGCAATCAGCCGCTGCTTCCACCCATCAAACACAGCAATCTTTATGGCGGAGGCCTCGTGCAGGCCAAGGCTGCGGTGGACATGGCGAAGAGCTGGACGCCGCTCGGCACGCAGATCAGCGTGAGCAAAAAGATCGATCCAAATCTCGCCATCAACTACACCGGCACGCAGCCCAAGCCGGACACAGTCGTGGCAGCCAAGCACGGCACCATAATCACGCCGCCGGAGAAGCCAAAGCGCAGGACGCTGAAAACGCAGTTCGACATGCGCGGCATCCAGCCCATGCGCGTCGAGAACGTGTCTGTGACGCTGGACATCTCCCACGCCTACCGTGGAGATATGATCATCATCCTGCGCAGCCCGTCGGGAGTCACGAGCACCCTGGCCAATGCCAGTGAGTGGGATTTCGGCACGGACTATGCGAACTTCAACTTCAGCTCCATGCGCCACTGGGGTGAGTCTGGCCAGGGTTTGTGGACGATCGAGATCACGGACAAATCCATCCAAGATGATGGCACCTTCGAGTCTGCCGTCCTTTCCCTCACCGGGACGGCTGCCCCGGCGGCAGAGATTATCAGCCAGTCGGGTCCGCAACTGGTGGCCGAAGGCATGCCAGCCACCCTGTCTGTGAATTCCGAACTTTCCTCCGAAGGCGGCACGCGGGTCTGGCGAAAAAACGGCAAGGCCATCCCCAAACAAACCTTGGCGACCCTGCCAGGCGTGGGCCAAAAGGTGACCGATGCGGGCATTTACGATCATTTGATCTCCAACCAGTGGGGGCACATCGCCTCCACAGTCATCCCGATCACCGTGCTCCGGCGCACGGTGCCCGCCATCTCCTTGGTCGAGGGCAAAACCGCCATCTTCAGTGCCGTCGCCTCGGGTGCTGGGCTCACCTACGTGTGGTATCGCAGTTCCAACCCAGACCCGCTCGTGGACAACGGACGCGTCACCGGCACGCGCACGCCCAAGCTGACGATTCAGGCCGCCACGGCTCTCGACGAGGACACGTACTTCTGCCGCGTGACCATGCTGAATCCGAACTTTGACCAAGAGACAGAGGAGCGCCTGCCCCCGTACGGCATCATGGACACCTTCCCCGCCCAGCTTTCCCTCCGCCGCCGCCCGCAGGTCGATGCCTCCGTGCTCGCCCTCCCTAGTATCGTCAGCGAAAATGTGCAGCGCCAGCTCACCGCCACCAGCGAAGTCACCCGCTGGACCATCACCGGCCTCCCACCCGGCGTCACTTACAATAGCAAGACCGGCGTCATCACCGGCTCACCCACCGCTCCCGGATACTACTGGGTCACCATCACCGTCAGCAACTCCCTCGGCGCAGGCACCCCCGTCGGCCTCACCTGGGAGGTGCAGGCCCTGCCCCCCGGCGTCATCGGCACCTTCCACGGCATCGTGGGCCGTCATGATTTCTTCAATGGCGGCTACGGAGGTGCTGTCACCCTCACCACCACCACCACTGGCAGCTACACTGGCACAGTCACGCGCGGCATCCACAAGCACAGCTTCAGTGGCCGCCTCATCGCCGACCCCGTCCCCGGCTCCAGTTTTTACACAGAAATTTTCCTCACACGCCGCTCACCCTACGGTCCCCTTACCTTCCGGATCGACCTCACCCCCGACAATCAGTGGCTGCACGGAGCAATTTATGATCCATATGTCTCGGACGAGGTGGCGGACGTGATGGGGCAGCGGGCTGGCTTCAGCTCCACCTCCCCAGCCACCAGCTATGTCGGGCGCTGGAACAGCTCTTACCAGATGCTCGACGCCCTCGTCGGCAACAGCGCCTATCCACAAGGAGCCTCCTGGGGCACCCAGACCATCTCCCCTGCGGGCACCTCCACGCTCACAGCCAGACTGGCAGATGGGTCCACGCTCACTAGCAGCAGCGGATTATCCTTTGAAGGCCGCGTTTTCACGCACCAGATGCTTTATGGGAACTTCGGCTCTGCCCAGGGCACCCAGACCATTGAGCCCCTGGCCCGAACCACCATCGCCGAGTGGACGTGGTACAAGGCCGCCGGCACGAACAGCCGCAGCTACGCCACCGGTTTCCCGGTCCATGACCTGATCGGCACCGGCGCCCACTACACCGCCCCCGCCACCGGAGAGATGCTCTTCGGCATCACCCCCGGCATCAGCAATGCCAGCCTCACCTTCAGCCAGGGCGGCCTCGCCCAGCCCTTCGCCCAAACCTTCAACCTCGGCGCAGGCAACCTCATCACCCTCCCCACCGGCAGCGCCAACCCCCACCAGATCCAGTTCACCCTCGACCTCACCACCGGCATCCTCACCGGCACCGGCACCGCCATGGACATCGACCCGCTGAACCCCGCGCTCAACCGCCAGCGCCCCGGCACCTTCAGCGCCCTCCTCATCCCAGACCGTGAGCAGGCCGTCGGCCACTTCCTCCTCCCCACCAGCCAGAGTGCCACCGCCCCCATTCTCTCCGGCAAGCTGCTCGGAGCAGAGGCCGCTCAGTAACTTTTCGTCATTCGGGCTTCG
Organism: Prosthecobacter sp.; assembly: GCA_044373575.1. Taxonomy (GTDB): domain Bacteria; phylum Verrucomicrobiota; class Verrucomicrobiia; order Verrucomicrobiales; family Verrucomicrobiaceae; genus Prosthecobacter. The sequence goes on from JBILPY010000310.1 coordinate 4,538, forward strand.
TCATTCGCCATTTGGAATTAGAGATTCCGCGCATGTCTGCCACCGAACCCCTCAGCACCACCGAAGCCCGCATTCTCGGTTGCCTTCTGGAAAAAGAGATCACCCTGCCCGACTACTACCCGCTCACGCTCAACGCCCTGACGGCTGCCTGCAATCAGACCACGAATCGTGATCCCATCATGACCCTGGACGAAAACCAGGTTCGTCGCGCCGTCGAGGCCATGAAAACACGCGGCTGGGTCTTCGAGATCAGCATCGTCGGCGCACGCGTCAGCAAATACCGCCACAACCTCAAGTCCAGGCTCCCCGGCCTGGAGCGTCCCTCCACATCGCTGCTCTGCGTGCTGCTGCTGCGCGGTGAGCAGACCCTCGGCGAACTCCGGCAGCGCACGGAGCGCCTGCACGCCTTCCCCGATCTCGAAAGCATCGAGGCCGAGATCATGAAGCTGATCACCTACAGTGAAGGCCCGTTGGCAGCCTGTCTCCCTGCTGGTCCGGGTCGCCGAGTCGCGCAATATGTCCAACTCCTCACTGGAGAACCCGAAACCAGCCACGCCCCACGCGCCGAGATCGTCATCGAACCCGCTCCTGTCGCTGCGCCTGCCTCCGCGGATGATCTGGTCTGGAAGCAGCGCATGGAGATGGAGATCGAGATCCTCAAAGCCCAGCTCAATCGTCTCAAAGTGAGACTGGGAGTCGAGGATTAAAAGGTCGGCAGATCCTGGCGACTTTACCGAGCCGTGGATTTCGCCGAACAGCGATTTCTTTAAAATAAATCGTAACAATTTTCCTTCATTCCGGTAATCCCATTGTGGTTATCGTTAACTTGCAGGTCACATCCGGCAGCGATGGCCGCTGAAATCATATACCTCCCATGAAAACACAACTCACCAGTACACTGATCGCCCTGACACTCTGCGGCTCCGCCTTCTCGCAAGCTATGTGGGGTTCTACCGGGG
>JBILPY010000311.1:0-5494 GCA_044373575.1 Prosthecobacter sp.
GTAATAAAAACGCACCGCCGTGTTCGAGCTGAGCGTCAGGTTCACCTCCACCACACGCGCCGCTGCATCGGCCACATACTCGTGTTTGGAGAGCGCGATGATGTCCCGGCACTTCACGATGTAGCGCCCGCCTTTCAGCGAGCCGGTCCAAACGCCGTCTTGGAGGAACTCCTCCGGCACCGCCTTGGCCTCTGTGGGTCCGGTTGTGCCGCCTCCCTGCTGTGCATGAACGAGGCTGCTGAACAATCCGAAAGTGGCGAGGAGGAGGAGGGTTTTCATATTCACATCCCAGCCTGCCAAACATCGCCTCATTTGTAAATCACTGAAGCTGATCGTGCTCCAAGGGTTGCCAGTCTTCCGCGAATGTGCCAACAAAGCCCTTCCATATGAGCAAATCCAACGACAACCAGCCTACGCGCTACGAACTCGCGCGCTACTGGCTCGTGTACCAGGCCTTCCTCGGCATGGAGGCCGTACTCAAGGTCTTGCCGATCACGCTGATCTGGTACATCGGTCGCGCGCTGGGCACGGTGGGCTGGTATGTCGCTGCCAAATACCGCCGTCTCATCCTGAGCAATCTGCGCATCGCCTACGGTCAGGAAAAAGATGCCAAGTGGCTGCGGCGGACAGGGCGGGAGCATTTCCGAAGCTTCCTGGCGAATATCTTTTCGGGGCTAAAATTCGCCACCATGACGCGCGAGCAGATCGAGGCGCGCGTCACCCTGTCTGGCATGGACCACATGCAGGCTGCGTTGGATCTGAAGCAGCCCATCCTCGGACTCGTCACCCATCAAAGCTGCTGGGAGGTGCTGAATAAACTGCCTGGCCTTTGTTCATTCGGCCGTCATGCCGGCGTGATTTACCAGCCACTGCGCAACCCCTACATGGACCTGCATATTCTGCGCGCCCGGCAGAAGCATGGTTATGCGATCTTCAACCGCCACGAAGGATTCATCGCTCCCATGAAGCATCTGCGGGATGGTGGCAGCCTCGGAATTCTCGTGGATCAGCACGCCGGTGATCAGGGCGTGTGGTCGCCGTTTTTCGACCGCCTCGCGTCCACTACACCCGTCGCATCCATGGTCGCCCTGCGCACGAAGGCCGTGATGGTGACGCTCGCCGTTTATGACGACGGCCCCGCCCGCTGGCGCGCCGCTTACGGACCTGGCATCCCCGTCACATCCGAGTCCACCTTTGAAAGCCTCACCGCTCAGATCAACCAGGCCGTCGAGGCCCTCGTCCGCGTGCAGCCGCACAGTTGGTTCTGGGTTCACAATCGCTGGAAGACACCGAACCCGCGCTTCCTTCTCGACCGCTACCGTCGCGGCATCGCTTTTGAACCGGGTTACGACACCGCCCGTTTGAAGCCCTTCGAGCTTCTCCTCCGCTCCCCGAACTGGCTCGGCGATGCCTGCATGGCCTTCCCCGCCGTGCGCGCCATCAAAGCCGGCCGCCCCGACTTGAAGCTCACCGTCTTTGGTCCCGAAAAACTGCGCGATCTCTGGGAGGCGCAGCCCGAAGTGAACCGCTACATCGGCAAGGCCGACAAAGAAGGCCTCTTCTCCGTCGCCCGCCGCATCAGGCAAACCGGCATCCATTTCGATGCCGCCGTGCTGCTAACCAACAGCACCCGCAGCACCCTCGAACTCAAGCTTGCCGGCATCGAGCGCCTCGTTGGTTATGGCGGCTCCTTCCGCAGCAGGCTTCTCCGCCAGAAGATCCGCGAACCCAAGGCCAAAGGCCCGCCGCTGCATCACACCCAGCGCTACCTGCACATCGCCAGAGTCATCGGGGCCGACCTTTCAAAGATGGAGCAGCGGGCCGTGGGTGCTGAGTCACCTACCACTGGCCCGCTCCGCATCGGCATCTGCGCCGGAGCCGAGTATGGCCCTGCCAAACGCTGGCCGCTGGATCGCTTCTCCGCTGTCATGAAACAAGTGTCGGCACAGCATCCTGGCATTGAGTGGGTCTTCTTCGGCGCTCCGCGCGAAGCTGAATCAGGCGAGCAACTCTCCGCGCTCGTCGGCACCGAGGTGAGGCACATCAACCTCGTCGGCAAGACCAAGCTCGCCGAACTCATCGTCCAGCTCCGCACATGCCGGCTGCTTGTCACCAATGACACCGGCACCATGCACCTCGCCTGTGCCGAGGGCGTGCCCACGGTCAGCATCTTTGGCTCCACCGAGCCCGTGCTCACCGGGCCGCTTGGCGATCAACACACCGTCCTCCGCCATCAGGTGCCTTGCAGCCCCTGCTTCAAGCGCGAGTGCCCCTTCGGCCACTACGAGTGCCTAACGAAGATCACGCCTGAGCAGGTCTCCGAGGCTGTGCTCAAGCGTCTGAGTGTTTGATCATTCCACCCTTACCGCCGCGCAGACCATCTCCAGAACGCGACCGAGCGAAGCAGCACCCGAACCTTCCTGAAAAGCATTGCCGGGGATCGGCTGCCAGTTGTCGCGGTCATGTTTTTGCTCGGGCTGCGGGATGCGCGTCAGCGTCGGATCATATTGGCCGTCTTTGCCACCTAGCTTGTAGATCACGAGGTCCAGCGATGGCACGACGTAGAGACAGAAGCCGCCCGCACCGCTTTTCCAAAACGCATCCCTCGGCGCACCGGCCACATGACCATCCTCGTTGTGCTCCCATTGGAGGCTGAAAGGCGTGTGCGGATTGTAGGGGCTCCATGTCTGGCATTTCTTGATGTAGGCAGGCGGCACGAGCTGCTGATCCTTCCACTTCCCGCCCTGAGCCAGGCAGTAGCCAAAGCGCATCACATCCGTGGCATGGAGCGCCGTGCTGCCCGCGCCGTTCGCGTGCGGCATCACGAAGTCGCCGCGATGCAGGCAGTAATCCCACGCGCCCCAGCCCTGCGGTTTCGCCAGACGCTCATGGATAAAATCCTTCAGCTCCATGCCGCTGACATTGCGCAGCACGATGCTGGCGATGTGTGGCGACGGCGACGAATACGAGTAACCCGCGCCCGGATCACACCACAGCGGCACATTCAGCGATGAAGCATCCAGATCCTTGATGTTCTGCCCCGGCACTGGCTTGAGCTGCTTCGGCTTCGGATCGCCTTTCACATAGCCCGTCGGCGTTTGTCCCTCGCCCCAATAACCACCCGTCATGCACAGGAGCTGCCCCAGCGTGATCTCCGCCTTGCGTGGATCATTCAGCGGGAAGGCCTGCGGCAGATACCTTTCGGTGAAGACCTTCGTGTCGAGCCCCTGCGGGATCTTGTCTTTAAACTCTTCCAGCATGATCCCACACGCGATACTGCAAAAGCCCTTGCCCGTCGAGGCCATGTCGGGATTCGCATTGCGGCTGGCCCGGCCAAAGTAGCGCTCGAAGCAGAGGTAACCCTTCCTCACCACCACCAGCCCGCCATTCCCCGTCGAGCGTTCCGTCATCGTGTAGGCAGGCTCCAGCTTGCTCAGATCCATGCCTGCTTTGTCGCGAATCTCTTTCTCCGTCTTCGCCTCGCGCCAACCGCCTTCGGCATCAGGCGGGGGGAAGTAGGTGTCAGCGGCTTGAACAGAAACGGCGAGACTGAGGAGTAGATAGCGAAGCATGGTGGTGGGAAAGAGAAGTCAGGATGTCCAAGAAGGACAGTGCAAACGCAGCGTGAGTCCTGCCTTTTTATCCTTTCCGTCGTTTCAGTCCTTCGTTAAACACTTCCCCATGCCCGAAGAACCCGTCTCACTCTCCCGCCGTCATGCTTTGAAATGGCTCACCGGCACTGTCGCTGCACCGATGGCGCTCTCGGCAGCACCCGGCGAGACGGACCCCGCTCCGCCCGCCCATGTGGCGCGCTACACGATGCATGACCCGGACTACACGAAGCCTGCCACAGGACCGTGGGATCGCGTCATGACGCCTGAGGAACTCAAGACGACGACGGCTCTGGCGGATCTCCTCCTGCCCAAAGATGCCAACGGTCCCGCCGCCAGCGAGGTCGGCGTGCCCGAGTTCATCGACGAATGGATCAGCGCGCCCTATGAGACACAGCGCGAGGAGGGCGAAGTGGTGCGTGGTGGTCTGGCCTGGCTGAATACGGAGAGCTTCCGCCGTCACGAAAAGCGCTTCGATGAACTCACGCTCGATCAGCAGAGCGGCATCGCCGATGACATCTGCGATCCAGCGAAAGCGAAGCCCGAGCACAGTATTGGAGCCGCCTTCTTTGCTAAATTCCGACAACTCTGCCTCGGCGGTTACTACACGCACAGCTCCACGTGGAAGCAGCTCGGCTACGTCGGCAATATCTCCCTCGGCGGCCCCTACCCAGGAGTGCCGCAGGACGTGATCGAGAAGTATGGTTTGCAGGACGTGGCGTAGGGTAGGCTTTCTAGCCCGCCTTCCCATCAAGCATGAGGCCCGCGAATGCGGTGCAGCCCCAGCATCTGCCGCACGACGGCAAACATATCTCCGAGCTTGCCCCAATAAGGTCGCGATGGCGTGAGCACCGTCACATCCCCCTCCGGGAAGTGAGCGCGCAGACTGCTGCTGGGATGCACGAGCACGCGATTGCCCACGAACTCGAGCAGAGGGATGTCGGCGGAGCTGTCGCTATATGACCAGCAGTGAAACCGCTCCTCTTCTGATAGCGCGGCGACCCCCGAGAGCCGCTGGCGCATGGCGGCGATCTTGGCTTCGCGTTTGTTGTTTGTGCCGATGATGGGGGGACGCAGCGGCACCTCATCGCCGATCTTGAACTGCGTGGCGATGCAGTGATCGAAGCCGAGCACTTCAGCGATCTGATCCGCATAAAAATCAGGACTCGCCGTGTTCAGCACGAGCTTCCGGTTCTGATGCTTGTGGCGGAGGATCTCCGCACGCAACTCCGGGTAGATCCAGGTGTCCACACAGTCATGGGCAAAGTCCCGCGCCAGCTTCCGCAGGTGCGCGCGCTTCATGCCCGCGAGGTAGGAAAGGAAGGCCCGCTTCGTCGTCGCCGTGCTCACCAGCCCGACCGCGCGACCCAGTGCAAACGGGATGAACCAGAGATGCAGCATGATCCGCCACGGATGCCGCCGCAGCACAAAATTGCAGAACAGCGCCTGGGTATCAAAAGGCAGCAGCGTGTGGTCGAGATCAAAGAAGGCGTAGCGCATGGGGAGGCGGGAGAAGGCAGGTCAAGAGGTCAACGGTCAAGGGGACGTTCACCTGCCAGCCGTAATCTCAGTGCTTTTAAAATACTCACAACAGGCCAGTAAATAACCAAGGCGACACCGTTCAACGTGAGTGCCACAAGCCAGCCAAACTGAATTCCCAAAGTTCTGCCCGTGTCACGGCTCCACTGACTCAGCGCTTCAGAGTAGGCTGACGTTTCTTCGTTGGACGAGATGCTGCCATCTTGATCGAGATCAAAGCTACGCATCTTTATGTCTGCCACGCTCTGAGAAAAACGATAGCGTGACCGATGTAGAGCCCATAGGTAACTATGGCAGACAGTGCGAGAATCCAAAGCGTCGAGCCTTTGAGTGGAGAGCTTTTC
>JBILPY010000312.1:0-5484 GCA_044373575.1 Prosthecobacter sp.
GATGGCTTGGAGCGCGGTTTCTTCGGACTCGAAGACGATGGCCTTGCCGGTGAAGCTGAGCCCTTCCTTGCCAGAGATTTTACCCACGGCACCTTCGGGGCAGAGGTTGCCTTTGAAGATGACGAGATGGCTGTCCTTCTTGATCGGATCACTGAGCGGACGCACGATGGTCTGGGTCTTCGGCCACACGATCTTGGAGTTCTTCATGTTCTCCTTCATCGTCTTGCCGGTGACGGTGAGGCAGTCCCCGTGCATGAGGCCTTCGTTCACCAGGATGCGGATGAGCGGGACGGTGCCGCCAATCTTCACCAGGTCGTTCATGAAATATTTCCCGCTTGGCTTCAGGTCGGCCAGCACGGGCGTTTTTTTGCCGATGCGGACAAAGTCGTCCAACCCGAGCTTCACGCCAGCGCTGTGGGCCATGGCGATGAGGTGCAGGACAGCGTTCGTGCTGCCGCCGAGCGTGATGATGAGCGTGATGGCGTTCTCAAAAGCCTCCTTCGTCATGATGTCGCGGGGCGTGATGCCGCGCTTGATCATGTTCATGACGGCTGCACCGGCGTCGAAGCAGTCGATCAGCTTGTCACTGCTCACAGCGGCCTGAGCGCCGGAGTTGGGCAGGCTCATGCCCATGGCCTCGATGGCGCTGGCCATGGTGTTCGCGGTGTACATGCCGCCGCAGGAGCCTTCACCGGGGATGGAGTGCTCCTCGATGTCCGCAAGCTGCGCGTCGCTGATCTTGCAGTTCGCATGTTGGCCCACGGCCTCGAACACGGTAACGATGTCCGCGTCCTTCTTTTCAGGACCCACACAGCCTGGCAGGATGGTTCCACCATAGACAAACACCGCCGGGCGGTTCATGCGGGCGATGGCGATCATGCAGCCGGGCATGTTTTTGTCACAACCACCGATGGCGACATAGCCGTCCAGGCCTTCGCAACCGACGACGGTTTCAATGGAATCAGCAATGACCTCGCGGGAGACGAGCGAGTACTTCATGCCCTCCGTGCCCATCGAGATGCCGTCGGAAATGGTGATGGTGTTGAAGATGACGGATTTGCCACCGGCTGCATCGACGCCCTTCGCGGCCTCTTTGGCCAGGCGGTCGATGTGCATGTTGCACGGCGTGACCATGCTCCAGGTGCTGGCGATGCCGATCTGCGACTTCTGGAAGTCCTCGCGCTTGAATCCGACCGCATGAAGCATCGCCCGGCTGGCGGCGCGTTCCGCCCCATCGACGACGATGGCGCTGTGTTTGCGGTGGAGAGATTCGGGTTTCTGGGATGCTGCTTTCTTGGCCATGGTAGGAGTGTCCAAGGTGGCAGGCGCGTGCGATTCCTGCAAGCAGCGATCACTCTTCTCCGCTCAGCACGATGCTGCCGGTGGCGAGCTTGGTGCCATCCGCAGTCAAAATCTCGCCACTGATCTGGACGAGGCCGGGCATGACGGCATCGCGCTTGGCGTGAATGGTCAAGGTCTGGCCGGGGGGAATGCTGCCGAGGATCTTGAACTGGCGCACGGCGGTGAGGCGGACGTTGCGCAGCGGGTTGTCGCCACGATCACTCTGCGCCAGCACGCCGCCGAGCTGGGCGAGTGACTCGATCATGATCACGCCGGGCAGCAGCGGATGGCCGGGGAAGTGCCCCTCCAGGAAGGCTTCGTCGCCTTTCAAGGTCCAGCGTCCGGTGGCGGAGATGCCGGGCACCAACTCCACCAACTCATCCACGAAGCGGAAAGAAGGGCCGTGGGGGAGGGAGGAAAGGGCTTGGAAAAGATCGGCGGGCTGCGACATACTGGCCGCGTCTTAGCGATGAAGTCTCTGTCTGACAAACGCCAATCCAATCCCCCTCGGAATCCTGCGTGACTTCCCCGAGCACATCACCGCGTATGCAGCGTGCCACCTGGACGGATCGCCTGCGCTTCATCGCCGCTGGCCTGGTTTTGTTGGCCTACTGGTCGGTCTGTTCGCTCGTGCTGCTGCCGCTGGTGAATGTTTTGCTCCTGCTGAGATGCCAGCCGCGTCGTCGGGAACTGGGGCAGGCTGTTTTGAAACAAATGTTCCGGGGCGTGGCGGGCATCCTCCGCTGGTTCGGGGTGATCGAGGTGAGCTACCACGGCTTTGATCGTGTGAAGGTGCATCTTGGTCCTGTGATCCTCGCGCCGAATCACCCAGCGCTCTGGGACGCGGTCTTTGTGCTGGCGGAGTTGGACCGCTCGACCTGCGTGCTGAAGGCCTCGCTCATGCGCAATCCACTGCTCACCTTTGGCGCGCGGGCGGCGGGCTTTGTGCCCAATGAACCTTCCAACCAGATGCTGCGCCGCTGCATTGAGTTGTTGCGCAGTGGCGAGCGCATCCTGTTTTTTCCCGAGGGCACTCGAACCCGGCCCGAGCATGGTCGGATGAATCCGCTCTTCGGTGGTCTGGCGATCATCGCGCGAAAGTCAGGCGCGCCGGTCCTGCCGGTCATCGTGCAGACGAGCAGCCGCTACTTGAGCAAAGGCTGGCCGATTTGGCGTCTGCCCACGGAGCCCATCCGCATCCAGCTCAGCGTCGGTGAATCCGTAACTTGCGGTCCCAATGACGATGCGCAGCTTTTCCTCGATCAACTCCGCCAGAGCTACCTCAACGCCGGATGCGGGGTGATCGACTCCTGATCAGGCTTTGCCAAGCCAGAGCATCCGCGTGCCGAAGATGACGAGCACAGTGCCGAAGATGCGAGTCAGCGTCGTGTTGCCCATCGACTTCATCCAGTCGGCACCAAAGTAGGCGAAGAGCGAGGCCGAAACCGCCGTGATGGCCGCCACTTTCCAGTCCACGAAGCCGTTCTTCGCATTCTGCGTCGTCGCCATCAGGGCCGTCGGGATGATGATGGCCAGGCTCGTAGCCACGGCTGTCTTTTGCGGCAAGGCCAGCAGCGTGACAAAGGCGGGCACCATCACCACCCCCCCGCCGACGCCGCAGAGGGCTGCCACGACTCCCGCGATGATGCCGATGCCGAGACAGGTGAGGATGGTGGTAGTGGTCATAAAAAGCGGATGACACGAACTGAGCACTGAGGACTGAGCACTCCAGCCCTTTTTCTCCAGTTGTGCCCGCGTGCATCCCGTGTTCTCCACTCACACATGACCATCGTCTGGATCAACAAGCGCAACTGGAAGCATCCAGGGCCGATCGTGAACATGAGCGTCCACAACGCGCACTCCTTCGCGAGCATCGGCCTGGAATCGCACCTCTGCCTGGGTGCTGGCGATGCGCCCTCAGACACCGACTCCGACCTGCGCGACTTTTACGCCCTGGAGCCGCTGCCGAACTTCACCGTGCATCGCGTGCCGAGAAAAAGCGGCCTCTTCGGCGGCAGCGCCAGCGGTTCGGTTTACAGTGCCGGGGCCAGGCTCATCCGCGAGCTGGCCAAGAAGGACGATGTGGCCGTCTTCACCCGCGAGTGTGGTTTCCTCGCGAAGCTGTCTTGGCTCTGCAGGAGTCCACGCATCCGCGGCTTTTACGAGCTACACGACCTCTGGGCGGACCTGTCCTGGCGCGAGACCAAGCCGCGCGCGAAAGAGCTGCGTGAAAAGTGGCTGGAACGGCTCTTCCTGCCGCGCATCTCCGGGCTCGTGTGCATCACGCACGAGATGGAAAAGCGCTACCAGCAGATCTTTCCACGTCAGGCCACCATCGCCCAGCCGCTCGGCACAAAGGTCCTGCCAGCCACCGATCCAGAGGCCAAACGCCGAGCCCGCACCGTCGTCTATGTCGGCCACATGCACGGACCGAAGGGAGCCGCCTTTCTGCAACAAGCCGCCATCGCTCTGGCCGCCCAGGGCGTGCGCACCGAGTTCTGGGGCGGTTATGAAAAAGACGCCAAACGCATCCGCGACGCCGCTGCGAAGCATGGCCTGAGCGACTGGATCGAAGCCGTGCCCTTCCAGCCACCCAGCGCGCTTCATGCAGCCCTGGCCGAGCGGGCAAGCCTCGGCGTCGTGATGCTGGCGGATACTTATTACAATCGCTACCTCACCTGCCCCGTGAAGGCGCTCGACTACCTCACGCACGGCATCCCCGCGCTCGGGACGGACATCCCCTCCGTGCGCGAGGTACTCGACGATGCCGGCACCTACCTGCCCGAGGGCGATCACGACACCTTCGTCCGCGAAGCCCTGCGCCTCCTCGACGATCCCCAGTCGTATGCCACCGCTGTAGAAAAAACCCGCGCCCGCAGCGCCCAGATCACCTGGCAGGAGCGTGCGAAGGCGCTGGCCGAGTTTGCGCAGGCGAGGTTTTGAGCCTCACTTCTTTTTCTTCTTCGGCACCACCACGAAGGGCGTGAACCTCGCTTCGAAGCGCTTCGGCACGACGCATTGGATATCGGCGACGCCGCGCTGGTAGTCCTCGCTGAGTACTTTCCCCTGCTCATGTAGGAAGGCGACGAGGTCCATGCGGTCGAGCGGGATGCAGAGATCGAGGCGCGAGACGCGGTCGATCAGCATGTCGTGGATGCGATGGAAGAGCTCGTCGATGCCCTGGCCGGTGCGAATCGAGATGGGCACGGCGTCGGGGAACTGGCGATTCAGTTCCGTGAGCCGCGTGTCGTCGATGAGGTCGATCTTGTTCAGCGCCAGCAGCACGCGCTTTTCACCCGCACCGAGTTCGGCGAGCACCTGGGTGGTGGTTTGATAAAACTCAAGCGCCTGGGAGGAGCTGGCGTCGATGACATGAATGAGGAAATCGGCGAGCACGGCCTCCTCCAGCGTGGCGCGGAAGCTCTGCACGAGATCATGCGGCAGGTTGCGGATGAACCCGACGGTATCGGTGAGCAGCATGGCCTGACCGTCCGGCAGATCGAGGCGACGTGTGGTCGTGTCGAGCGTGGCGAAGAGCTTGTCTTCGACGAGCGCGTCTGAACCTGCGAGCCTGTTCAGCAGGCTGGATTTCCCGGCATTCGTGTAGCCGACGATGGCGGCCTGGGGCACTGGGACGCGGGTGCGTTCCTTGCGCATGGTATCGCGCTGTTTTTTCACCTCTTCGAGTTCGGCCTTCAGCTTGTCGAGGCGCTTGTCAGCCATACGACGGTCCACTTCGAGCTGCGTTTCACCTTCACCACGCGCCGCACCGCCACTGCCACCGGCACCACTGCCACCACCGCCAGCTCCGCCGCCGGAGCCACCGCCCTGACGGTCAAGGTGAGCCCACATGCGGGTCAGTCGTGGCAGGGAGTATTCCATGCGGGCCAGCTCGACCTGGAGGCGCGCCTCGCGGGTCTTCGCGCGCATATTGAAGATGTCGAGGATGACCTCGTGACGGTCGATGACACAGAGCTTCGATTCGCCTTCCCAGGCGCGCTGCTGGCCGGGGGAGATCTCGTTGTCAAAGATGATGCAGTCCGCCTGAAGCTCATGCGCCTTCGCCATCAGCTCGGCGGCCTTGCCTTTGCCGATGAAATGCCGCGCCGTGTGCTCGCGGGCGAAGATGAGGTCCGCGCTGAT
>JBILPY010000313.1:0-5456 GCA_044373575.1 Prosthecobacter sp.
TCGGCATCTTCGTGGACACCGCGCCAGGGAACCTGACCCTGCAACTACGCGAAAACGATGGAGCCCCTGGCACAGGCGGCCTCGTGTTCAGCGACTTTAGCGACCTCGTGCTCGGGGGCGGGGACTATGAATTCCTCGTCAAAGGCGAACTCAGAGGCAGCGGCGTCGTCGTCAACACCAACGACAAAGGCCTGTGGGCACAGCACGGCACGAATGGACTCGTGCTCGTGGCGCGTGAAGGTAGTGAAGCACCTGGAGTGGCTGGCAGCACCTTCTTCAGACTCACGCAGATGGCATTGCCTGGCACTGCGCAGCCGATGTTCCAGGCCTCCATGAGGACCGGAACCGGCGGGGTGACAACCGCGAATGACACGGGTCTGTGGGTGATCAACGAAGCCAATGAAGTGAAACTCGCCGTGCGTGAAGGCGATGTGATCAACGTGGGTGGGACGAACCGCACCGTGACAGCGATCACCGCCCTGCTCAACGGCACGACCACGGGAGGAGCCCTGGGCCGCCGAGTGTTCCTGCAAGATGGCCAGATGACCCTGCTGCTGACCTTCAGCGGCGGAGTCCAGGCCCATGCGAAGGTTGTCGTGCCGTAAGCACGGAGCGGATCAATCTGACTTCTCAAACGAAAAGCCAGGTGCGTGAGCCTCTGGCTGTTTCGTTGTTATCGGGAGGTGAGAGAAATCATCCTTGCTTCCAGGCACGAATACTTCTTAGCCTAGGGCATGAAGCGGATTGTGCCGTGGCTTTGGCTTGTCCTGGGGGTAGCCCAGGTCCAGGCTGAGTTTGGCGGAGTCAGTGCGGGGCAGGTGAGGCTGATGCTCGCGGGCGACGGGCGGGATGCCCGTTTCGGCCTGTGTGCGGCGCTGGCCGTGGTCGCTGGAGTTATGTCTGTGAACCTACTTACCGTTACGGGCTTCATGAACATGGATGAAACTGTCAGTGAAGCTTCCATCGCCTCAGTGGGCAGTCGGAACGGTGACGCTCCGACATCGCCCGAAGCGGAGCAAAGCACTCTTGAGGGACGAACTAATGATGGCTGGTAATGGTCAGTCAGAGCCTAATAAATAGTGCTTTAATAAGAGTTTTTTTTATATTCTGGGTTAACACATCTACGCGCTCTCTTTTTGTCTTAAACATGCTTTGTAAAAGATTTAGATTCGCAACCAGCGCACCCCCCGACAATGAGAGAGAAACGCACATCCTTTAAAATTGTATTGCACGCAGTCCTAGCCGTCCTGTTTACCTTTGGCTTGCCGTTATATGGCGCACTTCCCACGCTGGCAGTCATCGCCACCGGCAGCACGGCAGGCGGCACCAGCGTGACGATCACCGGTACGGACTTCACTGGAGCCACGGCGGTTACCACTGGCGGCGTGGCAGCCGCCAGCTGCACGGTGGACAGCGCCACCATCATCTCCGCTACCACCGGCAACTGGAGCGCCGGCGCTACCTGGGTAGGCGGCACAGCACCCGTTGCCGGCGACGATGTGATCATCGCCTCCGGCCACACCGTGCCCCTCACCGCAGCGGTGGACATCACCACGGGCAACCTCACGGTGACCGGCACCCTGGCACTTGGCGGCTTCAACCTCACGGCCGGTTCGCTCAGTGGCGCGGGCCCCATCGGTTCTGCATCCGGTACGCCCCTGGTTACGGTGGGTAGCAATGGTAGCAGCACTACCTACTCCGGTATCTACAGCCGTGCCGGCGCCCAGCTTATCAAGGAAGGCGCGGGCACGTTCACCCTCTCCGGAGCCAATACCTATACAGGCGCAACCACCGTCGCGGCGGGTACGCTTCGACTGGGAAGTGCTAATGAACGCATCAGCAACAGCAGCGCCCTCATTGTAGCGATTGGTGCCACCTTCGACCTGAACGGACGTTCAGAAACGGTAGCCTCTCTTGCGGGCGCAGGCACCATAACAAGCAGCTCAGCCGGAGCGGTAACCCTCACGAACGGAGGCACCACCACGACTGCTTTCAGCGGTATTATTCAGAACGGCAGCGGAACAGTTGCGCTTACCAAGAGTGGCGCAATTACGAGCACGAACAACGTCGGCATCTTCGCGGACACCGCGCCAGGGAACCTGACCCTGCAACTACGCGAAAACGATGTAGCCCCTGGCACAGGCGGTCTTGTGTTCAGCGACTTCAGTGACCTCGTGCTCGGCGGTGGGGATTATGAATTCCTCGTGAAAGCCGAACTCAGAGGAGCCGGAGTCGTCGTCAACACCAACGACAAAGGCTTGTGGGCGAAACACGCCACCAACGGCCTAGTCTTGCTCGCCCGTGAAGGCAGCGAAGCACCTGGAGTGCCTGGCAGCACCTTCTTCAGGATCACACAGTTCGCTCTTCCCGGCACCGCGCAGCCTATGTTCCAGGCATCCATGAGGACCGGCACCGGCGGAGTGACCACGGCCAATGACACCGGCCTATGGATGATCAATAAAGCCAACGAAGTGAAGCTCGCCATGCGTGAAGGCGATGTGATCAACGTGGGTGGGACGAACCGCACCGTGACGGCGATCACTGCGCTGCTGAATGGCACGACCACGGGAGGAGCCCGGGGCCGCCGAGGGTTCGTCGCCGACGGCCAACTCACTGTACTGCTGACCTTCAGCGGCGGCGTGCAGGCCCATGCCAAGGTCGTGGTGCCGTAAATGGTGGACCTGGAATGGACTGATCCATGAGTTTGAGTGAAAAAGCCAGAGGCTCCTGCCTCTGGCTTTTTTCCAAAAAGATCGAAGCGCTGCTGCTGGAGCGCGGCCCTGATACAGGCCAGACACTGGGCCAAGAATATGGAACGCACGGAGGAGGCCGTGTCTGGTACAGACCCAAAGGCGCTACAGCATTTCGCCGCCAATTCACCCTGACTGTCTCATCCGGTGTTGGACCACGTCGCGCTGGGGATGTCCGCCCTGCTAGGCGCGCGGGGATGTCTGGCGTTTGTGGAACAATGGGTTAACCCAAAAGAAACCTCAACACCCGCGAAACATGCCACATAATGGGTTAACACAGCCACCCTCAGCTTCCCCCAAAAACATATACGGAATGGTCAATAAAGCAGTTCAGGATCTCCTCGTCACCAATCATGGGGAGGACGTCTGGCAGACTATCAGGTCCAAGGCCGGACTGGAGGATGAAGTCTTCATCTCCACGGAATCCTACCCCGACGAGGTCACCTACAAGCTCGTGACGGCAGCCTCAGAAGTGCTGAATCTGCCTGCGGAGTCGATCCTCAACGAATTCGGTCGCTGGTGGGTCCTCAAAACCGCAAAGCAAGGCTACGGTCAACTGCTGGCTGCCGGGGTAAGGGATCTGGGTGAGTTTCTGCAAAACCTGCCCAATTTTCACACACGAGTTTCGATGGTTTTCTCCGCACTGCAACCGCCTGAGTTTCGCTGCACGGAGGTGACGCCCGGACAGGTGCGCCTGCACTACATGAGCCACCGCCGCGGCCTTTCCGCTTTCGTCATCGGCTTGCTCGAAGGCCTGGGAGAAATGTTTTCGGTGGTGGTGCAGATCGTTCATGAGCAGCAGGCTGACAGCGGAGCCGATCATGACGTGTTTCTGGTGTCTTGGAATGTTCATCCTGCGTCATGAGTGCTCGTGAACTTCCGCACATGCCCTGGAGCGGGGTTGAGGAGGCGTTTCCATTCCTCTTTGCCTGGGATGATGATTTGCGCATCGCCCACGTCGGGCCGTCGCTGGCACGGGTGGCACTAGATGTGACCGCAGGGGCGGAGCTGGGAAGCCTGTTCAAGCCGGACAGACCACGAGGCGAGCTGAGCACGACATGGCTGTGCGAGCACCGAGGCACGCTGGTGCTGCTCAGGCATCAGAGCACGGGGATGATGATGCGGGGACAGGTCATGCGGATCGAAGCCTGCGCCCTTAATGTTTTTCTCGGCGCTCCCTGGCTCAACAGTTCGGACGAACTCGACCGCCTGGGGCTGACGCTAGGTGACTTTGCGCCACATGATCCTGCGCAGGATCTGCTGCACGTCGTTCAGGTGCATCGGATCGCCAACGAGGAGCTACAGATGTTAAACAGGCAGCTCAAGTCCAAGCAGGCAGAGCTCCTGGCGAATGAGGTGGAGACCCGGAAGCTGGCGATGGTGGCGGAACGCACGGACAACGCCGTCATCCTGGCGAACAAGGATAGCTACATCGAATGGGTGAACCGCGCCTTCGAACGCATGACAGGCTGGAAATTGGAGGAGGTCCGCGGTCTCAAGCCAGGAAGCTTTCTCCAGGGGCCGCAGACTGACCCGAAAGTGGCGCAGGACATGGGCAAGAAGCTGCGTAAATACAGCGGCTTCCACTCGGAGATCCTCAACTACAGGAAGGACGGCACCCCCTTCTGGGTGAGCATCGAAGTGCAGCCCATCGAAGACAAGGAGGGGAACCTGACGCATTTCATGGCCGTCGAGACAGATGTGTCCGGGCTGAAGCGCGATGAACTGCGCCGCCGTCTGGAAAATGCCTCTGCGAAGGCCATCGCCTCCGGTCACGATGCCGCAGCGTTGATCCCGGCCGTGCTGGAAAGTCTGGCTGATGCCTTGCAATCGTCTTTTGGTGCATGGTGGACGGTGGATGCGCCGAATGAAGTGCTGAAGGTCTCCGGCGTGCACTGCAAGGAAGAGGCCGCTGTGCAGCCATTCGTTGAAGCCTCCATCAACATGGAGATGAAGCAGGGTGCCGGGCTTCCGGGCAGAGTCTGGCAGACTCAAACCAGCCACTGGATCACCGACATCCGAAAGGACGAAAACTGCCCGCGCCACCAAGCCGCCAGCGTCTGCGATCTGGCTGCGGTCGTGGCCTTACCCATTCTGGTGGACGGCACCGTTCGGGGGGTGTTGGAGTTCTTCAGCATTCATCTGGATGCGTCGGACCCGCACCTGCTGGAAACGCTGAATCACATCGGCGGCCAACTCGGAGTGCAAATGAAGCGGCGGGAGGCGGAGGATGCTCTGCGCCGCAGCGAGCGTGCGATGAATGAAGGCCAGCGCCTGGCTCATCTGGGCACCTGGGAAATGGATCTCCAGACGGGCAGGCCGACGTGGTCGGATGAAAAGTTCCGCATCTACGGCTTCGAACCGCAAAGCTTTACCCCCACGATGGAGCAAGTGCGCCGGGCCGTGCTGGCGGAAGACCTGCCAAATTTTCTGGCCGTGATGGAAACAGTGGCGCGCACCGGAGAGAGCCAGGAGGTGTCCTACCGTATCACCCGCCCGGACGGCAGCATCCGCCATGTTCACACGCTGGCCGCTGCCGAAAACAACTCTCAAGGCGTGCCCTGCCGCATCGTCGGCACGATGCAGGATGTCACAGCGCTCGTGCAGACGGAGAACGCCTATAAGGAGGCCCAGCGCATCTCCCACCTGGGCAATTGGACGCTGAACTTGAGCGATGGCAGCCTCCAATGGTCGGACGAAAAATAT
>JBILPY010000314.1:0-5442 GCA_044373575.1 Prosthecobacter sp.
GACGTTTGGCTTTCGCTCGGCGGCAACCGTCGTTGTGACGTGCTGGCAGCCGAGCGCGATGAGGAGAACGCGGAGCAAGGTTTTCAAGTTTATATTGGTGTCGGATAACTAACCGCTCTCAGGGAGAAAAGTCGGCAGCGTGATGCCAAGAATCGGCGGAGCATCGCCGAGGACGCTCAGGAGATTGGTCTCGCGATTCCTCGCGCCCCAGGCGTAGGCTTGTCGCACGAGTGTCGAACATCTCGATGGAAGAATGAACGCCACGGATTGTCCGCAAAAATGCTGAGTCAGCATTCCATGCATCAATTCCAGCATCGTCGCCTCATCCTCGGCGATGCCCTGGCCAAGCAGATTATCCGTGGGAAAGGCAGATGCCGCGAGAAAGCCCGCGATAGTGCCATCGGCCTTCTCGATGAGGGCGAGCCGCCAGCAGCCGGAGCGGTTCTCCACGAAGAAGTGGTAGTCCTTCTCTTTGCGGATGCCGTTGAGGCGGAACTCGAAGTCGGCGATGGCGGTCACATCAGCCATCGTCGCCATCCTCATCCGAGCACTCGCGCCAGCGAAGCCGGACGAGGTAACATTGAGCGTCATGGATTGTAGTATGATCTGCGGCACGAAGCCTAGTCGGGTGTAGAGCGAGAACGAATCGAGATTCATCGCGCTGGAGACGAGCCGCAGCGGCTTACCATCAGCGGCACGAATGATTTCCTCCATCAAGGCACGACCGACACCGCGACCAAACGCAGCAGGATGGACGGTGACGACACCCACACCGACATGTGTCTCGCGCGGATGAAAAAAGGCCGAGCCGATGAGCGCACCGGAGTCATCCACCGCCACGACGCAGCAACCAGCGTCAAGCGCCTCATAAACTTCCACAGTCAGCCGAAACGGCTCCCACTCGGCACCAAAGCGATCCACGTTCAATCGCGTGCGGTGCCAGACATCAAGCGAAGCGTGCAGCAGCTTTGCGAGTTCGTCATGTTGGTGAGGTAGGAGTCGCGCAAGTTTCACATTCATAGATCAGTTCTCGCTTTTCGTGCGTTCGACTGCCGATGTCCACCAGCGCTTCTCATTGAAGTCGGGATTCGGTGTGGGGAGCTTGGCTTTGGCGCGTTTGAGCCAGGCGTTGAGGGCGTTGGTGAGGTGGGTGGTTTTCTTGGGGCGGTCGGTGGCGACGTTGCGCGTTTCGTAGGGGTCTTCGCGGAGGTTGAAGACCTCGGTGCGCGGGCCGACGACGAGCTTGCCGTAGGGTTTGTCGTCGGGTGTGAAGCCAGTGGTGTCGAGGTAGTCGCCGAACCAGTGGACGAGCTTCCAATCGCCCTCGCGAATGACCGCACAGGGCGTGCGGCCGTAGTTCGTGGTGTAGGTGGGCATGTGCCAGAACAAGGCGGAGCGCTGGAGCGTGCCGGTTTGCGTGAGCAGCGGCAGGAGGCTCTCGCCGTCTAAAGTAGTCATCTCGCTCCGTCGAGATGAACCGGGCGTGTTGCTGGCAGGCGGAGTGTCCAATGATTCGGTGGCGTTGTTGGCGGGCGGAGTCTTCGGCTCCTCTCGCGGAGCGAGAGGGCTACTTTGCGAAGCAGCCACGCTCACAAACGTCGGATAAAAATCCACCGCATGCACCGGCACGTCACACTCGCTGCCAGGCTTCACTTTGCCCGGCCAACGCACGATCAGCGGCACGCGAATACCACCTTCGTAAGGCGAGCCCTTGCCTTCGCGGAGCGGGGCGTTGTTTGTCACGCGAGAGAGGCCGCCGTTGTCGCTGGTGAAAATCACGAGCGTGTTCTCCGCGAGCCCGAGGGCGTCGAGTTTCGCCAAAAGACGGCCCACTTCGTTGTCGAGATGCTCCAACATGGCGAGGTAGTTCGCGATGGGGCGTTCGGTGGACTTGCCTTCATCGTCCACCGACCGCTTGAAGCCTCGGGCGACGTGTTTCGCGATCAAAGCCTCCGGCGCTTCCAGCTTCGTGTGCGGGCTAAAATGCGACACAAACGCAAACCACGGCCTGCTGCGGTTTGATTCGATGAAACCGATGGTGTCATCCGTGATGGCGGTGACGGTTTTGTCCTCGTGATGCTCGTTGCCATTCGCCGGACCGGCAAAATCGAAGCCGTAGGAGTCAAAGTAGCCCTCGCGCTTCCGCAGGGCAGCCACCGCGTAGTTGTTCGCGATGTGCCACTTGCCGCTGATTCCCGTCGTGTAGCCCGCTTTGCGCAAGGTGGTCGCCAGCGTGGCCGTCTCCGGCCCCAACGCATCCTTCGCCTCCGCCGAGCGCATCGGCGCAAGCGACGGCTCCTTCTCGTTCAATACCTTGAACACCCCCGTGCGAGCCCCGTATTGCCCCGACAAAAACGCCGCGCGTGTCGGTGAACACTGCGCATCGGCATACGCCTGCGTGAACCGCATTCCCTGCACCGCGAGCCGATCCAAGTTCGGCGTTTGCAGATCCTTGTTGCCGTAACAACTCAGCGCATTCCATCCCATGTCATCCGCGAGGATGTGCAGGATGTTCGGCTGTGCCGCGAAGAGCGAAGGGCAGAGGGCGATGAGAAGTAACAACGATTTCATCGTGAGCCAGCTTTGAAGTCGAGCGTCCTGAACTCCGCGCCTCCTGCAGGCAGATGCATGCGCACGTGGATGACGCGGCCGGTGGTCGGGATCTCGAGGGTGTGGGTTTGCCAGTCGGGAGTGGTTTGGAGGGGGAAGGTGAGGCGGTTGGCGGGGAGGAAGTCTTTGTCGCCGTCGAGACGCCAGGCGATGGCACCTTGGCCGGTGGCGGCGGTTTTGAGGGTGATCTTGGCGGTGACGGGACCGGCGAGCTTGAGCTTGGCTTTGGTGATGAAGGTGGGTTTGTCGGCCTTGTCGGGTGTGAGGATGAAAAGGCCGTCTTTGGCGGTGAGCTTGCCGTTGCGGGCTTCCCAGCCTTGGGTTTCCGCGGCATTGGCGGCGGGTGCTTCGACGCGTAGGGCGATGGTTTTGCCTTCGAGGTAGTGATCGAAGTAGTCGTTCCACGTCGCGGCCATGGGGCCAAGGGCCATGCCGGGTGGCGTGAGGCCGTCGGCCCAGGTTTTGAGCTTCGCGCGGAGTCGCGTGGCGATCTCGGGGTGCTTCTCTGCGAGGTTGTGTTTCTCCTCGCGGTCGGTGGCGAGATCGTAGAGGTATTCGCGATCACCACCGCGCAGGAGTTTCCAGTTTCCTTCGCGAACGGCGCTCTGCGCCATCCAGCGCCAGTAGAGCGCGTCGTGCGGCGGGGCTTTGTTTTCACCGGTTAGGTAGGGCAGCAGATTGACTCCGTCGAGGTCAGTTGGAGTCGAGGCTTTAGCCGATTTTTCAGAGTCGCCTAAAGGCTGGACTCCAACGGCCGTGGCGGCCACGTCGAGCGCACTCACGGGATGCTCATAAATCTGCCCGCCGGGGATCGTGCCGGGCCAGGCGATCAAAAACGGCGTGGACATGCCGCCTTCGGCCAGCATGCCTTTTTCGCCATTCAGCGGTGTGTTCAGGCTGCCGTCCCAGCCTCCCGCGTCGCCCTGGAGCGGCGAATCGACCTTGTGGATCTTCAGCGGAGCGCCGTTATCGCCGATGAAGAAGATGAGCGTCTTCTCAGTGAGGCCGTGTTTCTTCAAGGTGCTCGTGATGAGGCCCACGCCGTCGTCGATGGCGGAAAGCATGGCCAGCGCGGCACGGCGTCGCTCCGGCATCTTGCCAGGAAAGCGGTCCATGTAGCGTTTTGGCGCGTCCAGCGGCGTGTGCGGGCCGCGATAGGCCACGTAGAGGAAGAAGGGCTGGTCTTTGTAGCGCTCGATGATCGCCGCCGCGGCCTTGGAGCAGCCATCGAGGTGATACTCGCTCGGTGGCAGATCACTCATCGGGCGGTCCTGGCCATCGAGCGTGATATTCGCCGAGAAGGGGCGCTGGGCGTTTTGCGAGAACACATGCTTGAAGCCATGCTTCGTGATCGCGTCCGTGGGTCCGAGGTGCCACTTGCCGAACTGCGCCGTGGCGTAGCCCGCGTTTTGCAACCGCGTGGCGATGGTGGTCTGCTTGTTAAAGCCGTCGAGCGCAGAGCCGTTGTTATCGAGATCAAAGCGGCCTTGGAAGCGCCCCGTCATCAATCCTCCACGCGAGGGCACGCACTGCGGTGCCGTGCTGTAGCCATGCGTCGCCACCACACCGCTGCGGGCCAGCGCATCGAGGTTCGGTGTCTTGATGTCCTTCACCACGCCGTGAATGCCGAGATCGGCGTGGCCGTGGTCGTCGGTGTAGAGGAGGATGATGTTGGGCTTCGCTGCGAAAGCAGAGAGCAGAGGGCAGAATGCGAAGAGAAAAGTCAGGTGGCGCATGATGCTGCGTGAAACGTCAATGTTGCCGGAACATCTCAGCAAATGCTGTGTCGGATTCGGCAGTCGGCCTCTAAGCGGAGGTCGAGGTGACGACCTCCATGGCAGCGTAGGATCTGCAGGCAAAAATTGAGGTGTGATCGAGGTTGAGTAAGGTCATTCCTTGCGATGAAAACCAAGATGTCCACGATTGAGGTTCAGGGATCAACGGCGGCATCCTGGCTAAGCTCGGTGGGGACTAGAGTTCCTTCACTAACATGGTGCGAATTTTTGACGGCGCAGGCGCTCTCGTTGAGTTATGGCTGAAGAACAAAGAGCGGTTCTCTCCCTCGGTGTCTGGGAACGCATCAAGAGTGGATTGATCTCACTGGGGGCAGTGGGGCTCATCGCCAGCGCAGGCCGTTGCGACGGCACATTTGCCCACAAGGACATTGTCATTGAGATTGGCTCATGGCTCAGTCCTTAAATCAAGCTCTGTCTGATCATCGAGTTTCAGCGGCTCAAGGACGACGAAAACGAACGCCCCTAGTTCGACTGGAGCCTCCTGCGAGCCCTCGCCAAGATCAATTTCCGCATTCATACCGCCACTATTCGCCATACCCTCATTCCGACTGCTGTTACAAAGACCCAAGCCTCGCTCGTTCGTCTATGCAAGTGCGGCCGATTTGTCGAATGTCGCGCTCTTCGGTCAGACTGCCAAGCAGTGGCGGGACATGCATCCCAATGAGAATGGCAACAGCCAGAGCAACAAGAAGGCTACGACCGCTATCTGACGTGGCTCATGAAAGCTGGGGGACCTGCGATGTGGTTCAACTGCGAGCTGATGGCCATCCGGGCGATGCAGGAACTGGTGGCGGAAGCGGGTGCAAGTCGGTGAATGCCGCTACGTTTGCTTTGTCGCATGAAACTGCTTTTGCTGCTCGCCTGTCTCGTCACCCCGCTCCTGGCGGAGGAACTTCCCGTCCTCGCTGCACCGGATTTCAAATCACCGCTCGATGCGACGTGGAAGATCGCTCATGGCATGTATGAGCCGAAGGAGGGTGTGCTGGTGTGTGCTGAAAAGGCGGAGAACAAGCATGTGGCGGTGCTTTGGCATCAG
>JBILPY010000315.1:0-5428 GCA_044373575.1 Prosthecobacter sp.
GTGGTGATGCCGGGCGGATTGGACAGGAAGAGCACGGGATCTTTGCCAGAGCTCATGCGCACGCCCTGATACTTTGAGGGCAGGAAGCCGCTGCCCCACATGCGCTCGTGCAGCGGCTGCGCGTTGGTGGGACCGCTGGGACGCGAGATGAGCGCCACGAAAGCGGGCAGGTCTGCGTTCTCCGCGCCGAGCCCGTAGGATACCCACGCGCCAAACGCAGGCCGCCCACCGATCTGATGCCCCGTTTGCAGGAGCGTCATTGCCGGGTCGTGATTGATCGCCTCCGTGTGCATCGAGCGGATGAGGCATATCTCGTCGGCAAACTTCGCCGTGTGCGGCAGCAGCTCGCTCAGCCACATGCCGCTCTGTCCGTGCTGGGCAAACTTGAAGACCGACGGCGCAATAGGAAAGCGCTTCTGCCCGGAAGTCATGCCGGTGAGCCGCTGCCCGCCACGCACGGAGTCCGGCAAATCCTTGTCGAACAACGAGGCGAGTCCCGGCTTGTGGTCAAAGAGATCGATCTGCGAAGGCGCGCCCGCCTGCGTGAGATAGATGATGCGCTTTGCCCTCGGCGCAAAGTGAGCCGCCGGTGCCGCGAAGAGCTTTGGATTCGCGAGCGATGCCAGGGCGAGCGTCTTCAGCCAGTTACGACGCGAAAAGGGTGCGAGAGAGGATTCGGTGCTCATAAGTTTACTCCTTGGTGAGGGTTTCATCGAGGTTCATTAGCGTGCTGGCGGCCATAGTGTAGGCGGCAAGTTCGGCAGGGCTCGGTTGGTCGGCGGTCTTGGCCTCGCCGACGGTGAGCAGCGCTTTGGCGGCCTCCGGGTCCGGCGTGAAGTCCTTCAAGGATCGCTCGACGGAGGCGGCGAGAATCCGGAGTTCTTGCGGGTTCGGGTCTCGTGCGAGCAGAAGCCGGAAGCCATGCGTGAGGCGGGACTCGACGGTGGTGCCGCCGCTTTTGATCATGCGTTGCGCGAGGAAGCGGGCGGCTTCCACATAGGTCGGGTCGTTGAGGAGGTTCAGCGCCTGCAGCGGTGTGTTCGAGCGTGTGCGGCGCATCGCACACACCTCGCGGAACGGCACGTCGAAGAGCATCATGGCGGGATGCGGCACGCTGCGCTTCCAGTAGGTGTAGAGACTGCGGCGATGCAGATCCTCGCCGCTACCCTGCTGGTAGCTTGCCTTCGGATTGTCGCGCTGGGCCACGACCTGCTCGTAGAGGCCGGGCGGATGGTAAGGCTTTACCGCTGGACCGCCTAGCTTTCCGACCAGGAGGCCGCTCGCCGCGAGCGCCTGATCCCGGATCACCTCAGCCGGCAGCCGGTGACGCGATCCACGGGCGAGCCAGACGTTCGCCGGATCGAGATCGCGCGAGGCGTCCGCCGGATGACGAGATGCCTGGCGATAGGTCTCGCTCATCACAATGAGCTTGATGAGCCGTTTCACGTCCCAGCCGGATTCCTGAAAAGTCACTGCCAGCCAGTCGAGCAGCTCGGGATGACTCGGCGCATCGCCCTGCGCGCCGAAATCCTCGCTGCTGCGCACCAGACCCGCGCCGAAGAACTGCTGCCAGTAGCGGTTCACCGTCACGCGGGCGGTGAGCGGATTCTCGCGGCTCACCAGCCAGCGCGCGAGGCCGAGCCGGTTCGGTGGCAAATCGGCCGCCGGCTTTGGCAAAACGGCAGGTGTGGCCGGGGTGACCCGCTCGCCCGGCTTGTCATACGCGCCGCGCATGAGGATGAAAGTGGGGCGCGGCTCCTTTTGCTCCTCCATCACCAATGTGGTGGGGATCTCCGCCTCGGCGGTCGCGATTTGTTTGCGCAATGCGGCCGCCTCATCACTCAAGCGGCGATGCTCGGGCAGCTGCGACAGCCGGAAGTCCGCGAGCTGCTTGCGCTGAGGCGCGGTCCAGTTCGCAGGCTCGATCTTCGCGATGGCGACGATGCTCTCCGGTGCGATCTGCTCCCAGGAAGCGACAGTCGCAAAAATCCGCCACTGCGTGGTTCCACTCGCATTCTCGACGCCGATCGTGACGACGATCTCCGGGCCTTCGAGCGGGGTTTCGAGTTCAAAAAGAGCCTGCGCTGGTTTTCCTGAAGCGACCGAGAGCGGCGAGAGAGTGCGGCGGTCACCGTCGAGCACTTTGGTGTGCGCGGCTTCGATCGCACGGAGCTTTGCCTTGCCGGCCTTCAGCTCGCTCCACTGAAACCTCGCCGCCGAATCCGTCGTGGCGCACTCGATCCGCAGCGCGGTGAGTTTTCCCGGCGGCAGCTTGGCGGTGATCTGAATGTCGTTCGACCGGGATTCCTGCGGACCGATCGCGACGACTTCACCTTCCACTTTCGGTGGCTGATCGCCTCCGCTCGCTTTGACCGGCTTGAGCGGCTGCCAGCCGATCTTCGCGGCAGCAAGCTTTTTCGCCCAAGGTTCGAGATCACCTGCCGCGAGGCCCTTGAGCTGGTCCGCGACGGGTTTGAGCATTGCATTCAGCACGTTGATCTTCGCCTCCAACTCCGGCGCAGGCAGCTTGATGAATGGCGGCGCGTTCGTGCGCACCGGATTCGAGTAAATGCCGACACCGCGCTCGGGCACATTGTGGAAATAGGCCTTCATCGCGTAGAAGTCTCGCTGCGTGAAGGGATCGTATTTGTGATCGTGGCAGCGGCAGCAGTTGAACGTCTGCCCCAGCCACACCGCGGCGGTCGTCTCCACGCGGTCGGCGGTGTATTCGGCGAGAAACTCCTCCGCGATGATGCCGCCCTCCTCGTTCAGCATGTGGTTGCGATGGAAGCCGGTGGCGATCTTTTGATCGAGCGTGGGATTCGGCAGCAGGTCGCCCGCGAGCTGCTCGATGGTGAACTGGTCGAAGGGCATGTTCGCATTGAACGCGCGCACCACCCAGTCGCGCCACGGCCACAGCTCGCGGTCGCGGTCCACCTGGTAGCCATTCGTGTCCGCGTAACGCGCCGCATCCAGCCAGGCCACCGCCATGTGTTCGCCAAAGGCGGGCTTCGACAAAAAGTGATCCACCATGGCCTCATACGACTCCAGTGCGGCAAATCGCCGCTGCTCCTCGATCGTGGGCGGCAATCCCGTGAGATCGAGCGCCACGCGCCGCACCAGCGCAGCGGCGTCCGCGCGGGGCGATGGCTTCAGTCCGTGCCTGGGCAGCTCCGCGCGGATGAAGTCATCGATGCTGCTGCCAGCCTGAGGCTTCGCCGGCGGCACGAAGGACCAATGCGCCTCATATCCGGCTCCCTCCTCGATCCAGCGCTTCAGCATTTCCTTCTGCGCCGCGCTCAGGTTCTTGTGCGACTTCGGTGGCGGCATGATCTCGTCGCTGTCCTCGGTGAAGATGCGCGCGACGAGCGTGCTCTTCTCCGCATCGCCCGGCACGATAGCGATGTCGCCTGATTTCGCCGGCTGGATCGCCGCGTCCCGCACGTCGAGCTGCAATCCCGCCTTCTGGTTTGCCTTGTCCGGTCCGTGGCATGCGAAGCAGTTGTCCGAAAGGATGGGCCGGATGTCGCGATTGTAGCGGAGCGGTTCTGCGGCGCTCGCCGCGTTGAGGGCCAGGGCCAGGATGAGAGTGGGGAGGAGTTTCATTTTGAAATCGTGTTGATCGCCCTTGCCGCACGCCCTGCAGCGTCACCGGCGTGCAGCGCGAACAAGAGAGCGGTGAGGGTGGGTTTCATTGTGAGTATTCCTTTCATTTCTTCTTGGGTGTGGTGGGAAGTGCCGTTTCGGCGTTGACCGACTTGAGATAGGCAATCAGGGCGGCGGACATCTCGTCGGCCTTCGCGGGCATGGTCTCGGCCAGATTCTGCTGTTCGCCGATGTCCTTAGCGAGGTCGAACAGCTCGCGTTTCGCCACCTGCCACGGGCCGGACCAAGTGATGACCAGCTTGAAGTCGCCGGCCCGCAAAGCGGAGTGCGGCTGTGCTTTCAGGAGCGGCCGGTGGAAGACCAGGCCTGTCATCAGCCGCTTGACGGCGCCGCTGGCCGGATCCTCCAACAGGGGCCGCAGGCTGCCGCCGTCGATCTCCGCCGGCAGCGGCTCGCGTCCGCCGGCCAGCTCGTAGAAAGTGGGCAGCAGGTCATACTGCGCCACGGGCTCGCGGCAGATGGCGCCGGCCTTCACCCCCGGGCCGCGCACCATGAACGGCACGCGGATGCCGCCCTCGTAGAGATATTGCTTCGTCATCCGCAACGGGTGGTTGCGCGCGGGCTGCGACCGGCGTTCTGCAGACATTTTGCCCGGCTCCCCGCCGTTGTCCGAACTGAAAAAAACGTAGGTGTTGCCTCCAATGCCCAGCTTGTCGATGGCGGCGAGTAGCTGTCCCACTCCGTCGTCGAGATCGTCCAGCATCGGGGCAACACCGGCCAGCACCTGCCGCGGCGGCTCGCCCTTGCCGGCATACTTGTCCAGCGTCGCCTGCCGCGCCTGATACGCGGTGTGAATGGCGTAGTAGCTGACCTGAAGATAGAACGGCCGCTTCTCACTTGCCTGACGTTCCATGAATGAGATCGCGCGTCCGGTGACCGAGAAGGTGAGTTTCGGGTCGGCGTCGGACTCGCAAACATGGTTCCGATGCGCGTTGGCCTTGTCGTGGATGTTATGGTAGGAAGTGCCGGTCCCGTTTCCGGTCAGCCCATCGCTCTCATCGTAGCCGAGAGCGCCCGGGTTTGCCGCCGGATTCTTGTCCATGTAGCTCTTGCCGGACATCACCTCGCCCCACTTGCCGAAGTGGGCGCAGCGGTAAGACGGATTAGCTCGCTTTAGGGCCTGCGGGATGGAGAGATGGCCCTTGGGAGCAAAGGAATCACTGACAAACTCCGTGCCGCGCTGGCGCGCCGGCGTCATGCCGAACTGGATGCTCCGGCGAGTCGGCGTGCAGAGCGGGGCGGACGAGTAGCCGCTGGAGAACCGCATCCCCTCTCGCGCAAGGCGATCCATGTTCGGTGTGTGGAAATAGGAGCACGCACCTTCCGGCACCGCCGGATCCATGGGTGAGTTCAAATCCGCCCACCCTTGATCATCGGTGACGATGAAGATGATATTGGGCAGCACTGACGTGGACGTTTCTGTGGCGTGCAGCGCTGCCAGCGGTGCGAGCAGCAGGGCGGTGAGGAGCGTGAGGATGGTTTTCATTTAAGGCGATTGGAAGGTCGGTTATCGTGGCAGAGCATTAGTTAGGTCCGGGCGCTTAGCTCCAGAGGTCGTTGAACAGGATCTGTTTGATTTGACCGTCGAGTTTGGAGCGGGAGACGGCGTTCCACATGGCGTTGATGTCGTGTTTGGCCCACTTAAACGCGATTTGCCGGGCAAGCTGCGGTTGCTTTTCGGGAGGTGCCTGAAGGAGTTCATCAATGGCGGCGCATGGGCTTTCGACGTGATTCTGCTCGTTCATGAAGATGCGAGAAGACG
>JBILPY010000316.1:0-5410 GCA_044373575.1 Prosthecobacter sp.
TTTCTATTGTTGTACCCAGCGATGCAGTTTACCAAAATCACAGAGAAGAAGATTTTCTTTCGATCAAATTCGATGAAAGAGGCAATGAAATGCGCATATTCTTGTTCCAAAATCTGGGGCAGAATAGAGTCGCATGGTGTGAAACTGCCTTGGAAGATCACCTCAGAGACACTGTTGGCCCTCCCTTTGTGACAAACGTGTGTGAAATCGAGGGGGATACCTGGATTGGTCTTCAAGGCGCGACTGCGCTTGATGAGAAGTTGTGTCAGATCAATCGAGTAATCGCCAGCAAGGTAAGTGATTTTGGAGCCAGGTTAGAGTTTTACGCGGCCAAAGGAAATATACCTGAGCAAGTTGTTGAAGCGGCTGAAAATTTTTACTTCTTATCAACAGAGAACGCGGAAACGGCCTCCTGCTGCGACTCGCTGACGAAATCCCCATCAGATGCCCCCTGATTTGATCCCCCGTTTGACCGCATCGACGAAGGCCTCGGCGTGGCAGAGGAGTCGGAAGTGGTCGAGGTGTCTGGGTTTGGCGCGTGAGGGTGGGAAGCGGAAGCAGACTGGGAGACAAGGAGAGGTGAGACTTGGAGATGAAGAAGTAACCAGACTTGTTCGCCTTCGTGTTCGCGCCATTCGCCGGGCTGTCACGGGTGGGCGTGGAATCTTCTCGCGCCGATGTGGTGGCTTCAGCGTCTGCGCTTTGCCAGCGAGTAAAGGCTTGAGCCAGCGTGAAAAGCCCCTACGATGGGCCACCCCACTTATTCTCCCGTTCATGAAGAAAGCCGCTCTCACCCTCCTCGCCGCCGCCGCCCTGATCTCCTTCGGCCCCTCCTGCGCCAAGCACAGTTGGGAAGAAACCCAGGTCCTGCACGAAGGCATGCACAAAGGCCACGGTGAAGGTCATGGCGAAGCCAAACATGACGACCACGCGAAACCTGCCGCTGGTCACGAAGAGAAAAAGGCCGCTCACTAAGCGCCCGCTCTGAACGAACCGTCTTGCCGTGCTGCGGCATTTCCGCTTGGATGGAGGCCAGTCCGCCTGTCATGCGTGTCCTCCACTTCCTCCTCGCCCGGCGCAAAGAATCCGCCATCGCCCTCGCGATGCTCGGTACTCTGCTAGGCCCCTTTGTGCTGAAGCCTCGGGACAGCACGGCACCGGCCCATTTTGACCGGCGGCTGGTGATCATCACCCCGCACCACGAGCGCATCCGCGAGGAGTTTGGGCGCGCCTTTGCCCGCGACTGGAAGGCGCGCACGGGGCAGACCGTCTTCATCGACTGGCGCGTGCCCGGCGGCACCTCGGAGATCGCCATGATGCTGAAGTCCGAGTACACCGCCGCCTTCCAGCATCACTGGGAGCAGTCCCTCAAACGCACCTGGACCGCCGACACTGCCCAGGCCTGCCTGAATCCGAAAGCTCCCGCAGATGATCCCTCGCGGACCGAATTTCTAAAATCCAAGGTCGGCATCGGGATCGACCTCTTCTTTGGCGGAGGAGGTTTTGATTTCCAGCTCCAGTCAGAGGCAGGCACGCTCGTGGCCGACAGCGGCCCGAACACCGGACTCGCCGCCCTCCGGAAAAAACATCCCGAGTGGTTCACCGATGCCATCATCCCCGAGAACCTCAGCGGCGAGCCCTTCCGCGATGCCAAGGACCGCTGGTGCGGCACCTGCCTTTCCAGCTTTGGCATCGTCTTCAATCGGGATGTCCTGCGCCGTCTCGGCATCGACAAGGATCTCACCCAGTGGCGTGATCTCGCCGATCCACGTCTGCAAGGCATGATCGCCCTCGCCGACCCAGGCCGCAGCAGTTCGGTGACCAAGGCCTTTGAAATGCTCATCCAGCAGGAGATGCAGAATGAACTTGCCCGCCTGACCCAAGAACCCGGCCATTTGAAGACGACGGAGATCGAGCCCGAAGCCATTCGACGCGGCTGGGTGGCGGGCCTCTCACTCATCCAGCGCATCAGCGCAAATGCCCGCTATTTCAGCGACACCTCGACTAAAATCCCTCTGGATGTCCTGCGCGGCGACGCCGCAGCGGGCATGTGCATCGACTTCTACGGGCGCTCCGCCGAGGAGTCCGTGCGCGCATCCGATGGCACCTCACGGGTCGGTTTCATCATGCCCGTGGGCGGCACCTCCATCAGCGTCGATCCCATCGCCATGATGCGCGGCGCGCCCGATCCCGAACTCGCCACCGCCTTCATCGAATTCGTCCTCAGCGAGCCCGGCCAAAAGCTCTGGGGCTACCGCGCTGGCACTCCCGGCGGTCCGGAAAAGCTCGCCCTCCGTCGTCTCCCTGTGCGCCGTGATTTCTACACGCCCGAGCACGTCGCGGCCATGAGTGACGGCAGCGAGATGCCGTATGAAAAGGCACGCGCCTTTGTCTATCACGCGCCGTGGACAGGTCCCGCCTTCAGCTCCCTGCGCTTCCTGCTGCGCGTTCTCTGTGTGGACACGCACGAGGAGCAGAAGCTCGCCTGGAAACACCTCGCTCTCGGCGGCTTCCCTGCACGCGCCACCACCGTCTTTCACGACCTCACCCTCATGCGTTACGATTTCGCCCTCGGAGACATCGGGAAGACTGTCCGCTCGCGTGATAAAGTCGCTGAAACACGACTTTCCCGACAGCTCGGGGACCATGTTCGCCGTAATTATCAGCTCTCCGCAAAACTTGCCCGTCAGGGGAAATAAACCACCCGCACTCGTTCTCATTCAGGTCTGATGACTGCTCGCTTCCTGCTCGTTTTCCTCTTCTCTCTTACCATTGTCTCCTGCCGCTCGGCCCAGCGTCTGGTGAAGGCCTTCCCGGCCACCCCCTCCCCGTTCCTCCAGCACAGCTCGGAACTAAAAAAGACGGACGCAGATAGATCGCCCTTCCTGCGCGACTGGAAAAATGCCGATGCCAAAGCTTGGACGGAGGCCGCGAAACGCCCGCACATCCACATCGCGCCCATTTCTCTCGAGCATCTGCGCCCAATGACGCGCACGCTCTCGAAGATCGAAGTGCGGGAAAAATCCCGCAAGAAAAACGTTCGCAAGCTAGCCGAATACTTCCGTAGCGAGACTGCCAAAGCCTTTCGCACCGCACCCGAAGACCGCCGCGAAGTCCTCGATTCCGCAGACAAGGACAGCCTCGTGCTTGAGCTCGCCATCGTCGAATTCAACCCAAATCCCGTCATCGGCGGACTCGCCCGCAAAGGCATCAACATTCTCCTCTGGCCCGGAGCCGAAACCGCCGTCTCCCACAAGCTGAAGGGTAACATGGCCATCGAAGGAAGGCTGCGGGACGAAAAGACCGGCCAGGTGCTCTACGAGTTCGCGGATGCCGAGCAAAACCGCTCAGGAATCATCCTCTACGTCCACGACTACACCACCTACACCTACTTCCGCAAAGCCTGCCGCGAGTGGGCAAAACAGATTGAGGAGGTCCTCCGCAGCGAAGCGAAAGCCCCCGTGAAAGACAGCCCGGCTGCCACGCTCCTGCTCTGGTAGTGAGATCCGAATTCAGCTTCTCGGCACAGGAAGGCAAAAAAATGGGTGTCAAACCTGCTACGTTCGCTATTTCTTCGCCTCCCTAGACTTCCCTCAATGAACACCCCTCAGACCTTTACCACCGGCTCCGGCTCCACTGGCAAGTTTTACTCTCTTCCCGCTCTTGAGCAGGCTGGCATCGGCAAAGTCTCGAAGCTGCCGGTCTCCATCCGCATCGTGCTGGAGTCCCTGCTGCGCAATCTGGACGGCAAGAAGGTCACGGAAGCCGATGTCAAAAACCTCGCGAACTGGAATGCCAAGAGCCCCGGTGAGTATGAGATTCCATTCACCGTCGCCCGCATCGTGCTTCAAGACTTCACCGGCGTGCCTCTCCTCGTCGATCTCGCTGCCATGCGCAGCAAAGTGAAGGAACTCGGTGCTAATCCGAAGATGGTCGAGCCGCTCGTGCCGGTCGATCTCGTCGTCGATCACAGCGTACAGGTCGATTTCGCCGGAACGCAGCAGGCACTGAATCAAAACCTCGAGCTTGAGTTTGAGCGCAACAAAGAGCGCTACCAATTCCTCAAGTGGGGTGAACAGGCCTTCAACACCTTCAAAGTCGTGCCTCCTGGCATCGGCATCGTGCATCAGGTGAACCTTGAGTATCTCGCCAAGGGTGTTTTGGAAAAAGACGGCGTGTATTATCCAGACTCACTCGTCGGCACCGACTCGCACACGACCATGATCAACGGTCTCGGCGTCGTTGGTTGGGGCGTAGGCGGTATCGAAGCTGAAGCTGGAATGCTCGGCCAGCCGGTGACCTTCCTCGTGCCGGAAGTCGTTGGCGTTTATCTCAGCGGAGCGCTCAAAGAAGGCGTCACCGCCACCGATCTCGTGCTCGAAGTCACCCAGAAGCTGCGCAAGCTCGGCGTCGTCGGCAAATTCGTCGAATTCTACGGCCCCGGCGCTGTCAGCCTGCCCGTCACCGACCGTGCCACTATCGCCAACATGGCTCCTGAATACGGTGCCACGATGGGCTTCTTCGGCGTCGATGAAGAAACCATCGCCTACCTGCGCGGCACTGGCCGCAGCGAGGAACTCTGCACCACGGTCAAAAACTACTACCAGGCGCAGGGCATGTGGGGCATTCCCACGGAGAAAGGCAGCATCGAATTCACCACCGAGATGGAGATGGACATCAGCACCGTCGAGCCGTGTGTCTCGGGTCCGAAGCGTCCGCAGGATCGCATCACCGTCAGCGCGCTCAAATCCACCTGGGGTGACTTGCTGACCAAACCGACACCGCAAGGTTACGGCAAGCAGCCTGAGGCCGCCGAGGCACTCAACCTGCCACCCTCACTTGACTCTGTGCCTGATAATGCCGGTTCATTCGCCGCCGCCTTCGGTGCGCAGCAAGGTGTCGTCACCGAGCCGAGTGATCAGCCTTCCTATCCTGCCTTTGAAGTCACCGTGGACAGCAAGCAGGGTGTCAAAGACGTCATCACCCACGGCAGCGTTCTCATCGCCGCCATCACGAGCTGCACCAACACCTCCAACCCGAGCGTCATGCTCGCCGCCGGTTTGCTGGCGAAGAAGGCCAATGCGCTCGGCCTCACCATCAAGCCCTCCATCAAAACCAGTCTTGGCCCAGGTAGCCGAGTCGTGACCGATTACCTCACCAAGACCGGCCTTCAGCCTGAACTCGACAAACTCGGCTTCCAAACCGTTGGCTACGGCTGCACCACCTGCATCGGCAACTCCGGCCCGCTCGACGCAGGCATCGAAGACGTTGTGAAGAGCGAGGATGTCATCGCTGCCAGCGTGCTTTCCGGGAACCGTAACTTCGAGGCCCGTGTGCATCAGAGCATCAAGGCGAACTTCCTCATGTCCCCGCCGCTCGTCGTCGCCTACGCGATCGCAGGCACCGTGGA
>JBILPY010000317.1:0-5389 GCA_044373575.1 Prosthecobacter sp.
GGCTCTTCACCGCCTGCGCCCTGGCGGCTCTTCGTTGGATAAGATTGTCGCCGTCACAGAGTGGAGGGGATGAAACCGTGATTGCGCGATTGCTTGGACTGCCGCCGGGTTCGCTGGACTGGCTCATGATTCCTTGGGCATTCTTTGTTTTGTTCATGATGTTGCTTCCGCATCGGAAGCATCAGACGCTTGTGCCGCTTGCGCTCGGATTTTTCGTTGCCGTCTTATCGGGCGTTGCATGGCTCACCTGGGTGGGGCCATGGCTGCTTCCCAACAGGGGTCCTTGAGGTTTCCCACTTCAGTTCATTTTTGATCACTCCCGCCATGCGTCTCCTCATCCTCCTTTCGTCATTCGCCATTCTGGCTTCGTCATTCGTTTCGGCTGCTTCGCAGCCGAACATCATCATCCACTTCATCGACGATCTCGGCTACGGCGACATCGGGCCGTTTGGCGCGGTGAAGCAGAAGACGCCGCACCTCGACCGCATGGCGCGGGAGGGGATGAAGCTCACGTCGTTCTATGCCGCACCGGTGTGCAGCGTGTCGCGGGCGCAGATGATGACCGGGTGCTATGGCGCACGCGTTTCCGTGCCGGGCGTGTATGGACCGGGGAGCAGGAACGGGCTGCATCCAGAGGAGCACACCATCGCCGACCGCCTCCGGCCGCTCGGCTATGCCACGCAGTGCATCGGCAAATGGCATGTCGGCGACCAACCGGCGTTCTTGCCCACGAAGCAGGGCTTTGATCACTACCTCGGCATCCCGTATTCCAATGACATGCTCAAAACCGCGAGCGTGGACGGCCGCCGCGTCGTGCCGCTCGTTCGTGATGAGAAAGTCGAGCGCTTGCTCGACGAGGCGGACCAGGATCGCATCGAGGAAATCTACACCGACGAGGCCGTGAAATTCATCCGCGGCACCCAAGCAACGAAGAACCAAGAACCAGGCACCAAGAACACGGCGCAGCCCTTCTTCCTCTACTTCCCGCACACCGCCGTGCACACGCCCATCCATCCCGGCAAGGCCTTCCAGGGCAGCTCGCAAAACGGCCGCTTTGGCGACTGGGTGCAGGAGGTCGATGCCAGCGTCGGTCGCGTGTTCGACACGCTGCGCGAGCTGCAGCTCGACCAGAACACGCTCGTCATCTTCACCAGCGACAACGGCCCCTGGCTCATCAAAGGCCCCGATGGCGGCAGCGCCGGTCCCTTGCGCGGCGGCAAAGGCAGCACCTGGGAAGGCGGCGTGCGCGTCCCCACGCTCGCGTGGTGGCCTGGCAAAATCGCGCCCGGCAGCGTGTGCGATGCCGTCGCCGGCACCATCGACGTGCTGCCCACCTGCCTGAAAATCGCCGGAGCCGAGGTGCCCGCGCAGCCCGTTATCGACGGTCGCGACCTCTCCCCACTGCTCTTTGGCCAAAGCAAAGACTCGCCACGCGAATCCCACTACTACTTCTCCAGCTACAACCTCCAGGCCGTGCGCCAAGGCCCGTGGAAGCTCGCGCTCACCACGCAAAAAGAAACCATGGGCAAAGAAGCCGCCGACGATGCGAAAAAGAACCCTCGCCTCTACCACCTCGATCAAGACATCGGCGAAAAGACCAACCTCGCCGCCCAACATCCCGACATCGTCGCCAAGCTCACCGCCCTCGCCGAAAAGATGACCACCGAGATCGGCGGCAACGAGCCCAAAAGCCGCCGCCCACCCGGTGAGGTCGAAAATCCCGTTACCCTCTATCCAACGAGCGACAAACCCAAGGAACGCTCTGCTCCCAAGGCAAAGGCCAAAGCCAAGCCCACCGACCTCTCCAAGCTCCAGCCAGGCGACAAACTCGACGCCGAAAACGCCCCGCCAATCGCCGACACGTCCTTCACCCTCACCTGCGAGCTCACCACCGCGCAGCGCGATGCCATCCTCATCGCCCACGGCGGCGCTAGCAGCGGCTACGCGCTCCATCTCAGCGCCGGCAAACTTGTGTGGGCCATCCGCCACGGCAAAACCCTCACCACCGCCCAGACCGACTACCCCGCCGACAACCAACCCCACCGCATCACCGCCAACCTCGGCAAAAACGGCCAGCTCACCCTCCAGCTCGATCAAAACACCCCCGTCACCGCCACCAGCCCCGGCCTCATCCGCACCCAGCCCAAAGAAGACTTCTGCCTCGGCCACGACAACAAAGTGCCCGTGGCGAGTTACACGGCGAAGGGGAAGTTTGAGGGAAAGATCGTGAATGTGAAGGTGACAGTACCGTCAGGGGCTTGAGAGCAAACAGCGCCTTTTCCTCACTCATCTAATTTCCGCGTCTTGAGATCTGAGGTGCAACGGATTATTGGACCAAAGAGTCGCTTAATTGAGGTAAAGCCAGCTTATGGATGTGGGGATGAAGGCAATGTCCCCAGCCCAGGCTGAGGTGGAGTCGAACGATTTTCCAAATTCGTTGCCTGCCATGGATAGTCGCCCTTACGATCCAGCGGATCTGGAGATTCCTTTGACGTCATGAACCGCCGCCGCTTCCTCGCTGCTTCCGCTGCTGCACCAGCCCTGATCACCGGGTCATGTACGCGTGAGCCAACGATCCCCGGCAGCATCCTCGGCGGAGGTCATGCCATCGGGCACCGACTGCGGGAGATGGGTGGCATTCCGAAACCAACACGCACGGTGAAGGCGGATGTCATCGTAGCAGGCGGAGGCATCGCGGGCTTGGCTGCGGCGAGAAAGCTAAAGCAGCTCGGTATCGAAAGCGTGGTCGTGTTGGAGCTCGAAGCCAAGGAGGGGGGCACGTCGGGTTATGGATCAAACGCGATCAACGCCTACCCCTGGGGGGCTCATTATGTGCCTCTGCCGGGAAAAGATTGCCGTGAGGTGCTGGAGTTCTTCGAGGAGATCCAGCTCATCACCGGTCACGATGCTGCGGGGCGTCCGATCTATGATGAAAACGCCCTCTGTCATGATCCGCAGGAGCGTATCTTCATGCATGGTGAGTGGCACGAAGGCATCGCTCCGACGGCAGGCCTGAACCCAGGCGATCAAGAGCAGTTCAAGAACTTCGCTGCGGAGATCGAGCGATGGCGTAAGCGACATGTCTTCACGCTGCCGGTGGATCGAAGTGTGCGTGATCCCGAGGCGTTGACGCTCGATACGATCACCATGGCCGAGTGGCTCGGAAAGCATGGATTCACCGCCGAGGCGCTGCTCTGGCAGGTGGACTACTCCTGCCGCGATGACTTCGGTGGCAGCATTCACGAAGTGTCCGCCTGGGCTGGGCTGCACTACTTCGCCAGTCGCACGGGAGAGGCTGCGAATGCCGAACACGAGACCGTGCTTACCTGGCCGGAAGGCAATGGCTGGCTGGTGAAACAACTGCGCCTTGGTTTGCCAGACATCCGCCCCAATCATCTCGTCACCCGCATCGAGGCCGTGCCCGGCGGTGTGGAGGTGGACGCGCTTGATACCTCGGATGGCAACGTCACTCGCTTCACGGCCAAGGCCTGCATCTGCGCCCTGCCGCGCTTCATCGCGCAGCGGATCATTCCGGGGCTCACGCCGATCACGAGTCTCGAATACTCGCCCTGGGTGGTGGCGAATCTCACGCTGCATGAACTGCCGCCTAGCCCCGGTGTGCATCCGGCCTGGGACAATGTGATCTATGGAGGCGACTCACTCGGTTATGTGAATGCGGGACATCAAAGCCTCGCCTCGCGCCCCATCGAGACCGTGATCACGCACTACGAGACTTTGTGTGGCCAGCCTCCGGCAAAGCTGCGCGAGTGGATGCTCACGCAAACGCATGAGCAATGGACCGAGCGTGTGTTCAGCGCCCTCGCCGCCCCGCATCCCGATCTGCGCGAGCAGGTGCAGCGCGTCGATGTCTGGCTCTGGGGCCATGGCATGATCCGTCCACGTCCTGGATTCCTTTGGGGAAAGGAGCGCGAGCTCATGCAGCAGCATCGCGCGCCCATCTACTTTGCCCACAGTGACATGAGCGGCATGGCGCTCTTTGAGGAAGCCTACACGCGGGGTGTGCAGGCGGCTGACGCAGTGAAGGCCGCGCTTTGATCAGGCCGCCAGGCGATCCGCCGCACGAGCCAGCATCACATCCAGTTCCGTCAATCCACCGGCACTGTGCGTGGAGACACGCATCGCCACCTTACGCCAACCAACAAGCAGATCAGGATGGTGATTCATCGCTTCTGCGGCATGACCGAGACGGCTCACAAAGTCGATGCCCGCGAGATAGGACGGGAAGCGGAAGGTCTTCACCAGTTCATTCCCTTCGACACCCCAGCCATCCAGCGTGGCGAGTGCCGCGGCGATCTCCTCTTCAGTAAACAAGGGGTGTTTCATGGCAGGCGAAATCCGTGTTCATCCGCGAGACGCATACACTCCGCCACCGGGCGCAGTCCCTCAGACGGCGTGGGATGAGTCAAACAAGCCGCTGCCGTGCAAACAGCGAGCGTCAGACAGTCCGCGATGGACCAGCCTTCGTGGATGCCGTGCAGATAGCCTGCGGCAAAGGCATCTCCAGCGCCCGTGGCACCGACGATGAAGCCCGCTGGCAAGTTCAGAGATGCCTGGATGCTCACATGCCCCTCGCTATCCGCCACCACGGCTCCGGCTTCGAAATGAATGACCACCTGCTTCCGCACGCCCTTCGCCAGCAAGGCGCGGGCGGCATCGGAGACAGCGGCGATGCTCACCGGCACGGTCTTGAGATTCATCCCAACGATCTTTCCCGCTTCGACTTCATTGATGATGAGGTAGTCCGTGTGCGGCAGCGCTGCTTCGGCGACTTCGCGGAAGTTCGGGTTCTCCGTGCTGACGATGTCCACTGTGGTGATCAGCCCCGCCGCGCGTGCATTTGCCAGCACTCGTGCCGCAGGCGTACTGCCATCCGGCAGGAGACGGTCCATCTCATCCAGCAGCATGAGATAGCCGAGGTGAAACACCCGCGCCGTCGTGGTGGAAAAAGTGAAGTCCCCTTCCCCGAGCAACGCATTCGCCCCACGCTGATGGAAGAAAGTGCGCCGCCCCGTGGAGATCACCGTCATCGCATCCGTGTAGGAGGTTGGCGCACGGTCGGTCTGGCGGAGTTGCGCCGTGTCGATCCCCGCCTTCTGGCAATCCCGCAGGATCCAGTCTCCGTTCGCGTCCTTGCCCACCAGTCCCGCCGCGGAAAGCGGGTAGCCCACCCGCATCGCCGCCAGATCCTTCAGCACATTGTAGGGGCCGCCGCCATTGCTGGAAGTTTCGCTGCGGATGTCCGCCAGCATGTCCTGCTCCGGGTAGCTGTTTATGAGCTTGACGTAGTCGATGATGTAATTGCCGCCTGCGAGGATACCGTTGCGCATGATTGGATAAGTGGTTTTAACGCATACCGAATGAGAGAGGG
>JBILPY010000318.1:0-5379 GCA_044373575.1 Prosthecobacter sp.
CCGAGTAAACTCAGCCCTCGCGCAGACGGCTCGCCACATCCCGAGGCACACGCGAGAGCACCCGGATCGGGGCCACACCTGCGTCCGCCTTCTGGAAGAGAGCCAGATCGAGTTCAAAGCCGGGGTCGCTTGTGTTGATGCACTCGCTGCCTTCAATGATCGTCTCCCCTTCGGCAAACATGCCCGCGATGGCAAAGGCCATGGCGATGCGATGATCGTGATACGTTGTAATCGTCGCTCCTGTCAGCTTCGCGCCGCCGATGATCTCCATCCCGTCTTCATACTCGATCACCGTCACGCCCATGCGGCGCAGGTTCTCCGCCACGGCGGCGATGCGGTCCGTCTCCTTCACGCGTAGCTCGCGGGCGTCCTTGATCAGCGTGTTCCCACGTGCCAGCGCTCCCGCCACCGCCAGGATCGGCAGCTCATCGATCACATTCGGGATCTCCGCCCCGCCGATCACCGTCGCATTCAGCTCGCCGCCCTGCACGACGACATTCCCGCGCGGTTCGCCCGTGCTGTCCGTCTCGTAGCTGGCGATGTGCGCGCCCATTTTCAGCAGCACCGAAATCACACCCGTGCGGGTCGGATTCAGGCCGACATTCGTCAAGGTAATCTGCTGCCCCGGGCTTGCCGCAGCGGCCACCATCCAGAAAGCCGCGCTCGAAATGTCCCCCGGCACCACGATGTCCGTCGCGCGTGGCACCTGTCCGCCATAGACCGAGATCGCATTGCCATCGCGCAACCATTTCACGCCGAAGTGACTCATGATACGCTCCGTGTGATTCCGCGTCGCCACCGGCTCGATCACCGTCGTCTTGCCCGGTGCAAACATCCCTGCCAGCAGCACAGCGCTCTTCACCTGCGCACTCGCCATCGGTAGCGTGTAAGTGATCGGCTTCAGAGGACTGCCCGTGATGCGCAGCGGTGCGCAAATCTTCTCGCCCTGGCCTTCCACCTTTGCGCCCATCAGCGCCAGCGGGTCCGCTACACGCTTCATCGGACGCTTGGAGAGTGATGCATCACCGATCATCTCTGTCGTGAAATCCTGGCCCGCCAGAATACCCGAGAGCAGACGGATCGTCGTCCCCGAGTTCCCGCAGTCGATCGGACCCGTCGGTGCCTTCAGCTTCGGTCCATGGCCCGTGATGGCCATCTTCACCAGACCCACGCCTTCGAGTTCTTCCAGCGGTTCCACCACCGCGCCCATCGACTCCATCGCCTTCACCGTGCAGAGGCAGTCCTCGCTGGGCAGGAAGCCCTCGATTACCGTTGTGCCATCCGCCATGCCTGCAAACATCGCGGCGCGGTGGCTGATGCTTTTATCTCCAGGGACAGAGATCTCGGCGGGGAAGGACTTGAGTTTGCGGACTTTGAGCGTGGCCATGTGGGTGGGAAAATCTCACTTCGTCCGGGTTCCCGCCCATTTCAAGAAATCCGCATCACGAAAGCTGCCTCCCCCCCATTTCGGAGGACCGTCCGGCACCGCCGAATCATCACCGGACAGCATCGTCCCTCATTCCTAGCTTGGATAAAAACTGAGAGCCTAGTTTGACTCGCGCCATCTTCCGAAAAATATCTGAGTGCGCAAAAAATGACTGTCGAAGAATCATCACAAAGGGGTGATTGTGAGAGAGCCGAGAGTCGGATTTGAACCGACGACCTGATGATTACAAATCAACTGCTCTACCACTGAGCTATCCCGGCAGGTCTCCGCCTGAAGGATTTCCTCCGGCGGGTCGCGAT
This sequence comes from Prosthecobacter sp., assembly GCA_044373575.1. Lineage (GTDB taxonomy): Bacteria > Verrucomicrobiota > Verrucomicrobiia > Verrucomicrobiales > Verrucomicrobiaceae > Prosthecobacter. Next base: position 1,747 of record JBILPY010000318.1, read on the forward strand.
GATGCGCCTGTTTGCTGTCTCTGCAACGTGGAATTGCAGGATGAATCCGAAAACCTGAAATGTGTTTCGCACGAGATGTTTGATTGCCAAAACCAAGCCAGACTCTTTATCCTTCATCCACCATGACGATCTCCCCAGACCAATACGAAAAGCTCGGTGCCTTTTACCTCGGACGCGGATACGACCTCGAAACGAAGCAACTCCAAGACGACCTCATCATGTATGACTCGAAGGACCTCGTCACTCACGGCGTCGTCCTCGGCATGACCGGCTCTGGGAAGACGGGCCTTTGCCTCGCGTTACTGGAAGAAGCCGCCATGGATGGCATCCCGCTCATCGCCATCGACCCAAAGGGCGACATCGGCAATGCGCTGCTGACTTTCCCGAATCTGAGCGCCGAGGAATTCAAGCCCTGGGTGAATGCCGACGATGCGCGCCGCAAAGGCCTCAGCGTGGATGATTTCGCCAAACAGCAATCCGAAACCTGGCAAAAAGGCCTCGGCGACTGGGGCCAAAGCGCCGCCCGCATCGCGAAGCTGCGCGAGACCGTCGATATGGCGATCTACACGCCAGGCAGCAACGCGGGCCTGCCCGTGTCCATCCTCAGTTCCCTCGACTGCCCGCCCGTGGAGGTCATGGACGATGCGGAGACACTCGCGGATCGCATCGAAAGCACCGTCTCCTCCATGCTCGGCCTCATGGACATCGACGCCGATCCAGTGCAGTCCCCCGAGCACATCCTGATGAGCAACATTGTCGGCCATTGCTGGAAAAAGGGCCAGAACGTGACGCTGGAGAACCTCGTCCGACACATCCAGCAGCCGCCGATCCGCAAGGTGGGCGTCGTGGATATCGACAGCTTCATGCCCGAGGCCAAACGCACCGCGCTGGCCATGAAGCTGAACAACCTCATCGCCTCCCCCGGCTTCGCGTCCTGGCTGGAAGGCGAGCCGCTGAACATCCAGCGCATGTATTACACCGAGTCCGGCAAACCACGCGTTACCATCTTCAACATCGCCCATCTGAGCGAAAGCGAACGCATGTTCTTCGTGTCGCTCCTACTGAATCAACTGCTCGGCTGGATGCGTGCCCAACAGGGCACCACCTCCCTCCGCGCCCTCTTTTACATGGATGAGATCTACGGTTACCTCCCTCCCTCCGCCATGCCGCCATCGAAGAAGCCGATGATGATCCTCTTGAAGCAGGCTCGCGCTTTTGGTTTGGGCATGTTGCTCGCCACACAGAACCCGGTGGATCTCGACTACAAGGCGCTGGCAAACATCGGCACCTGGTGGATCGGCCGCCTGCAAACCGAGCGCGACAAAGCACGCCTGCTCGACGGTCTCGAAGGCGCGGTTAGCACCAGTGGCGGCAAGTTCGAGCGCGGCGAAATGGAGACCGCCATGTCCGGCCTCGGCAACCGAGTCTTTCTCATGAACAACGTCCACGAGGACGGACCCTGCATCTTCCACGTCCGCTGGATCATGAGCTACCTCAGCGGCCCGCTGGCGAAGGATCAGGTGAAGCGTTTGATGGATCCCATCCGGCTCTCCAAGAAAAGCGCGGCAGCCGCCGAGGACGATGGCTTCCTGCCACCCGGAGCCACCGCCGCTTCCACCGCAGATCGAAACACGATCAAGCCAAAGCTCCCCGAAGGCACGGCGGAGTATTTCATTTCCTCCGACATCTCGCCCGACAGCCTTTGCTACGTGCCAGCCATCCTGCGCAGCGCCGTGGTGAACTTCGACGACGCCAAAAAGAAAATCAGTGGCGTCAGTAGGGTCACTTTGGTCAACCCTCTGGATGCCAACGGCCAACGCGTGATCTGGGACAAGTTCGTGGACATCCCCCGCGATGTCGATCTCGCCAAATGGAGCAGTGATCCGACGGAAGGTGCCGAGTTCGCCGAGTTGCCCGGAGCCGCGCAGAAGTCCACCACTTACACCAGCATCAAGAAAGACTACACCGACTGGGTGTATGCGAATCACTTCCTCGAAGTCAGCTATAGCCCGCTGCTCGAAGCCTACTCGAATCCCGGTGAGAAGGTGGATGAGTTCAAAGTCCGCATCACCCAAACCGCCCGTGAGCTGCGTGACAAAGCCATCGAAGAACTGCGTGAGAGAGCGGCCAAGACCGTGAAGGCCCTCGAAGCCAAAGCCACGAAAGCCCAGCTCAAGCTGGACACGCAGAAGCAGCAGGCCAGCAGCGCCAAGCTCTCCGCCGCCGTGAGCATCGGCACGAGCATTCTCGGCGCGTTCTTTGGCCGAAAGAGCAAGATGGGAGCCGTGGGCAGTCTCATGAAAGGCAGCACCGTCACCAGCGCCAGCCGAGTCATGCGAGAAGGCCAGGAAGCTGCTGCCGCCGAAGCCGAGTTGGTGGCGCTGCATCAGGAGATGGAAGAGCTGAACAAGACCGTCGAGGACGAAACCCAGAAGCTCCGCGATCAATACGACCCGACCACCATCGCCCTGGAGACCTTCAAACTCACCCCCACCAAAACCCGCATCCAACCCGACGCCATCGGCATCCTCTGGCTGGCGCATGAGCGAGTCGGTGGGGAGCTGCGCAAGGGTTGGGCGTGAGTTGATCCCAAGCCCAACGGGCTTACAAAAAGAGCACTCAAAACAGGGCAAACAATCACTCTGGAGCCCATATTCCACGGGCTTTGGACGGCATCAGGGGGCTGTCTTTTGACACCCCACCCAAGGTCATGCATGACAAAAGCATGACAACTCAGGCCCTCCCCTCTCGGGGCAAGGGCAAACCAATCGCCGTGGTCAAACATGGCTCCGCAGCCGTGCCCATCTACCGGGGAACCTGCCGTGGAATGCCCCGGTTCACTGTCGCGTTCTACCTCAACCAGCAGCGCCAGCGGCTTACCTTCGGTTCACTGGATGCTGCCAAGGAAGAGGCGCGCAAGGCCGCACTCAATATCCAACGCGGCATGAGCAGCGATAACGACCTGCGACCTCAGGACCGGGAGGCTCTTCGGGCTGTCCAGCACATGCTCCAGCCGTTGGGATTGCCTTTGGTTTCAGTCGTCGAGGAATACCTCCAGTGCCGGCGCAAGCTGGGAGAGGTGCCGCTGTTGATGGCCGTGGAGGACATTTTGACGAGGTCGCGCAGTTATGAGGCTGGCATCACCGTGCCTCGGGTGGTTGACGAACTTCTCCTGCTCAAGAAGCAAGACGGGGTGAATGCGCACTACCTCAAGCTGCTGGACGGGAACCTTCGCCAGTTCGCCAAATCGTTCCCTGGCGAGATCACCAAGGTGACCGGGGCCATGATTGACGGCTGGCTGCGTCGAGGGGCGCATTCCATGGTCACCCGCAACAACTGGCTCAAACGCGTGAAGGAGCTTTTCTCCTTTGCCAAGCGCCGTGGCTACCTGCCCAAAGGTGAAGCCACCGTGGCGGAAGCCCTCAAGCGCGGCAAGCAGGCGGACACGGACGTCGGCATCTTTACGCCCGAGCAGATGGAGAAGCTCATGAAGGCAGCGACGGAGGATTTGATTCCCATCCTGGCCATCGGTGGATTCGCGGGACTGCGTGGCGCTGAGATCGCCCGGCTGAACTGGAGCGCCGTGGATCTGGGGCGAAAAATCATCGAGTTGCGTGCCGGACAGGCCAAGAC
>JBILPY010000319.1:0-5377 GCA_044373575.1 Prosthecobacter sp.
CTGCCGCCACCATGGGCCATGAAGATGCCATCCAGCCGCTGAAACGTGACGACGCATTTCACGACGTAGCGGTTTGCACGGCTGGGCGCTTTTTGCGCCAGCTCCTGCGGGGTGACATGAGGCGGTGCCTCAAAGATCTCTGCCAGCGTGGACTCCTGGGACCGCAGTGGTGATGCCCAACCAAGGATGGCAAGAAGGAGGGCTAGTGTCTTCATGGCACTCCCTTTCGGCTCAGCGTTTCAATGGCGATCAAACTGGCCGCACCCCGGCTTTCGCTGCCGAGCTTGGGGAAGAGGTGCTCCAGATGTTTTCTCACGGTGGATTCGCTGGTGCCGAGGATGGCGGCTACTTCGGCGTTGCCCTTTCCCTGAGCGACCCAGAGCAGCACCTCGGCCTCGCGTGGGGTTAGGCCCAGTGCCTCCAGCGGGAAGGCAGAGCTGAAGTCGGGGCGGGCATGGGAGGCGGCGCTGAGAGAGATGTCGCGGTTGCGGCGCAGTCGCACGTTGATGGCGGAGAGGAGGTCAGCCTCGGTGCAGGGCTTGGTGAGGTAATCATCCGCGCCGAGATTCATGCCGGTGCGCTGCTCCTGCTTTTCTCCTTTGGCCGTGAGAAAGATGAAGGGCACGGCGCGCAAAGATGAGTCTTTGCGCAGGAGATGCAGCACGCCGTAACCATCCAGCTCAGGCATCATGACATCACAGAGGATGAGATCCGGGCGGTCAGCGCGCGCCAGTGCCACGCCCTGCCTGCCATCTGCGGCGACGGCGACTTCAAAGCCATTCAGTTCGAGAATGAGGGCAACGTTTTCCCGCATCTGCGGCTGGTCTTCGATGAGGAGGATCTTGGGCATGTTTACTGAATAATGCCCCAGACTATCATGGAGCGACCACGCCGCCTATTCGCCATTCCGCGAATGCTTTTTCGCCGGGCGGCGAATACCCGCCCTGGCGCAAGGCGGGCAGCATGGGGGCAGCTACAAAACTCCATCCCTCCATGAAAACAAACTCACTCATCCTCCTCGCATTTCTGGTGCCGCTCGCCGCGGCTGCGGCACCTGTGAATGACGCCTTTGAAAAGGCACTGCCGCTCTCTCGGAGCGCACCGGTGCTGCTGAATCAGACAGGCGCGGGCTCAAAGCCGGACGCGCTGGACCCCTTCATCGGCGGGGTGAAGCTGGCGCGCAGTGTCTGGTATCGCTTTGATGCAGCCTTCAGCAGCGACTTCACCCGCATCATCATCAATGACAAAGTCGGTGTGCGTGCCGCTGTCTTCCAGCTGACTGATCCCGATGGCAATGCGGGCACGCTGAAGTTCATCACGCAAACAAACAACATCATCCCGAACGATCTCGAGCAGCTCGTCTTCTCCATCGTCAGCGGCAGGCGCTACTACATCTGCGTGGAGGGGAATGGCCTCTTCGACATCACTCTCCAGTCCACTCAAGTGGCGAATGATTACTTCCAGGATGCCACCGTCCTGCCCGGCAATGAAGGCACCGTCACAGGCACCAACGTCGGCGCCAGCAACGTCAATGATACCCCGGCCAGCCTGGCCACCCACACACCCAATTCAGGCGTGTGGTACCGCTGGACGCCGACCTTCAATGGTCAGGCCGTGGTGGATACAAACTTCAGTGAGTCCCTGCCTGACAGCACTTACGACACAAAACTCGCCGTATTCACCGGTGACAGCCTCGCCACACTCGTGCCGGTGGTTTCGGATGATGACAGCGGCCTCGGCGACAACAGCCGCGTCGTCTTCGCCGCGGCCGCAGGCACGCACTACCGCATCTGGGTCGGCGGGCATGCCACCACTATGAGCCCTTTTTATCTGAGCTACTTCGCCGAAGGGAATCCTGGTGTGTTTGAGATCGTCCATGCACCGGATGATGTCAGTGAGACTCAGGGAACGACCGAGTTTCGGGTGTTCCGCTTCCGCGCAGGCAATGTGGCGGCGAATGTCACCGTGAATACGACCAACGGCACCGCCATTGCAGGAGCCGACTACACCGCGGTCAACTCCGTGCTGAATTTCCCGAGCCCGCTCATCAACGACAACACTGGATGGAAGCAGACCGTGAGCCTCACCATCTTGCAGGACCTCGTTCTCGTCGAGAGTGTCGAGTCCTTCAATCTCAACCTCACCGCCCCCAGCCCAGGCTCCAGCGTGGGAGATAGCTCACCGAAAAGCGTGTTCATCCTGCCCAACACATTCCACACGGGCGCGGGCTTCCCCATGGAAACCCTCCGGGTCAAAGAAAGTGTCGGGGGTATCGCCATCCCACTGAGCCGCACTGGCGTGGGTGGGCATGTCGTCATGCGAGTCACCTCAGATTTTTCAAACACCACTCAGGTGCAGCCAAGTCAGGACTTTAGCACGGTGAATGAATCCGTCATCTTCTCCGCCGGGCAGTCACATGGCAGCATCTACCTCCCCATCCATGATGACGGAATCTATGAAGGCGACGAAACGGTCCTCCTCTTCGTTAGTTCAGGGACTCCGGGCATGCTCATTGATGGTTACCAACAGATCTTTATCACGATCGAAGATGACGACATGCAGCTGCCAGTGGCCGGACGAGTCAGCGCTCGGCTCGACGCGGGAGGCATCGCCGCGAGTGTGGACCTGAAGATCACCACCACAGGTGCCGTCAGCGGGAAGGTCATCATGGCAAAAGGGAGCTTCCCCTTCGCTGGGAAGCTGGTGAATGGAAAGCTCACCGTCCAGATCGGCACCGCCACCTCACCTCTGCGCACGCTGACGCTGGAGCTGGTACATGCCGCGACAAAACTTTACCGCATCACGCTCAGTGATGGCGAGATGGGCAGCACCTATGTCAACACCATTTACGCCACGAATTACAGCCCCCTCACTCCATGCCCAGTCGCCGGCTATCACACCTTTGCCGACACCAATGGCGGCGGTGGCATCACGGCGCTCTTCGCTGCCTCCATCAAAGTCACCGCCGCTGGTGACGCCACCATGACGGGCAAGCTCTTTGATGGCACCAGCGTCACCGCCAGCGGTGGAGTCGATTTCAATAATGACGCCTATCTCGGAGCCTCCCTCTATGCCGGCAAAGGCCGCCTCCTCGCGAATGCTGATCTACTAGCCACCCCAGAGACACTCAGCAGCGCCAGTCTTTCCCTGCTGCGTCCAGGCCGTGCAAATCAATCTGTCGAGCTGCCGACTCTGGACCTCTCCAGCATCGCTGCGCATACCGCCCGCTACATCCCACCCACTGCCGGGCAGCGTGCGCTCAGCGTGTGGAATCCCGCCGGTCTTGGCAATGCGGACCTCAGCGGCGGCGGGTTCGCCGTCCTCACCATGAAGGCGCTCACCATCAGCCCCGCAAACAAAGTCGCCGTCGCCGTGCCCCAGCCAGAAAATCTGAAGCTCACGATCCAGCCCGCCACCGGCTTCTTCAGCGGCACCGTCATCCCTACTGGCAGCAACGTCGCCAAGCCCATCTACGGCGTGCTCCAGCAGGGTGGCGTCAGCAGCGTCGGCCGAGGCTTCTTCCTCAACGGCATCCTGACAGGGAAGATCAAGCTGCGCGGGCAGTAGCCATTGTCTCAGGAGAGTTCTCCGAGGCTGGCTTTGACAGCGTACCCTCAAGTCGAGCTAGGGCTTGAGGGGAGCTGCATCAAACTTCCAGCTCGTCTTGAAGTCGGCGCTGAGGGGTTGCTTCAGCAGGCTGGCGCGGACGAGCTCGATGGGGATGGGGCCGAGGTGGAGGATGTCGTCGTGGAACTGCTTTTCGGTCAGCTTGCCGGTGGTGACGAGTTCCTGATGCAGGGCGATGAACTGGAGCCCACCGAGCATGTAGCCGCACTGGTAGAGCGGGGAGTAGTCGCCCTTGATGAAGCGGCGGACTTCGCTGGTGGCACCGAACTTTTCATGGCCTACGCGCTCGACGAGGAACTTCACCATCTCGTCCGGCTTCATCTGGCCGAGGTGAAACTTCAGGGTGACGATGATGCGGGCGCAGCGGTGCATTCTCCAGAAGAGCGCGCCGATGCGGTCTTCGGGGGTGGTTTGATAACCAAGATTCCAGAGCCGCATCTCCCAGTAGAGTGCCCAGCCTTCGACATAAAACGGAGTGCTGAAGCCCTGGCGGTACGGGCTGTGGCGGTCGGCCATGTAGCGTTGGAGATGATGGCCGGGGATGAGCTCGTGCGGGACGACGTTGCGCATGAAGGGGCGGTTGTTGCCGCGCATGGACATCATTTTGTCCTCATGCTTCATGGCCTCGTTCGCATAGGCGACGAGGATGTCGTGACCACTGTAGGCAGCATAGGGGATCTGCTTTTGCTCCTGCGGGCCTAGCATGCGCGTGCCCCACCACTCGGCGCAGTCGGCAGGGACGGTGACGAGGTCGCGCTTCGCGACGAAGTCGGTGGCGCGCCTACCCTCGGCGCGGACGAAGGATTCTTGCTCGCCGGGGCGGACGTATTGGAGCTTCACGCGGAGGAGGGCTTTCTTCCAATCGTCGCCAAGCTTCATGTCCTGGGCGGCTTTTTTCATCTCAGTCTCACACCAGGTGAACTCGCGCTCGGCGATGTGGATGAGTTCGTCGGGGCTGTAGGGGATGAACTCGTGGGCGAGCTGGTCCTGGAGGTTGCTGGCACCGTGGGCTTTGCCGAGCAGGGGTGCGTCATCCTTGTTCTTGGCTCCGGCGATCTCTTCACGGAGGTATTTGGCGTAGTCTTCGAGGGCTTTGAGGGCCTCGTCGTGCGGCTGCTTCATCCACCAGGAGAAGTCGGGGAGGAAGCCGTTGTAGTTGCCGAACCAGGTCTTGAGGGATTCGCGGAGGGCATCGGTAGTCTCGGCGGCGCGCAGGGCCTGGAAAGGCGTGGGTAGGGCGGGGGAGTCTGGCTTTTTCGCGGTCTCGGCTGGCTTTGATTCGGCGGGTTTGGCGTCGGGCTTCTTTTCCTTGGCGGCTTTGAGCTTGGACTGGAGGTCGGTGATGCGCTTGGCGAGCGGGGCCAGGCTGGAGGCGGCTTTCTCAGGGTTCAGAGGATCACCATGGACGCGCTGCTCGGTGAGTTCGTCGATGATGGGGCGGAAGGGCAGCCAGGTGGAGAGTTCCTGGGCGTCATCGCGGCGGTCGCCGAGGCGCATGAGGGATGCCTCAAGGTCGTTACGGAGGAGGATGTAGTCGATTTGGCCGGTGGCCGGGAGCATGGCGAAGTCGAGTTTACTGAGACGGGCGAGCCAGCCCTGGAGCATCTGCTGCTCGCGGTCCATCGACTTCGTGGTGTCTCCAGTGATGGACCAGTGGCGCTGGAGGAGGCTGGCATCGGCAGTGTATTGCTCGATAAGATCACGCGGGGTCTGGGCGGAGAGGGGAGCCGAAAGTAGTACTAGGAGGAGG
>JBILPY010000505.1:0-3772 GCA_044373575.1 Prosthecobacter sp.
CTCACTTTGGCAGACCGACCAGATTCCTGACGAAAAATCTTTGTACCACCCAATTTAAAACCAGCCAGGACGCACGAAATCCATTCCGCAGCGGTCACTCCACGCTTGTTTAACATTGTCTTGAGTTCCGATTCCTGCCTTCCTTCCCTATGATTTCCGCCCCAGCCACCCGCACGCCTTGGTATCGCATCCTCTATCTCCAGGTGCTCGTTGCTGTGGCGGCAGGTATTGCCCTCGGATACTTCTTTCCAGAGCAGGGCAAGGCGCTGAAACCGCTCGGCGATGGCTTCATCAAGCTCATCAAGATGATGATCGCTCCCATCATCTTCTGCACTGTTGTACATGGGGTTGCTTCGATGGGAGATCTGAAAAAGCTGGGGCGCGTGGGGGGCAAGACGCTGCTATACTTTGAAGTCGTCTCCACACTGGCGCTGCTGATCGGGCTCGTGGTGGTCAACCTCCTCCAGCCCGGTGCAGGCTTCCACGCAAACGCCGCCGAACTGGGCGGCAAAGCCGCCGCCACTGCGCAGGAATACGCGAGCAAGGCGCATACACTCAGCACGGTGGATTTCCTGCTGAAGATCATCCCTGACACCTTCATGGGCGCCTTCACCAGTGGCGAACTCCTTCAGGTGCTCTTCATCGCCCTCATCAGTGCCTTTGCCCTCACTAGGCTTGGCGAGCGCGGCCGGCCGGTGCTGCATGTCATCGAGCGCACAGGCGAGGTCTTCTTTGCCATCATGGGCATCGTGGTGAAGGTCGCCCCCATCGGTGCCTTCGGAGCCATGGCCTACACCATCGGCAGTCACGGCATCGGTGCGCTCGGGAAGTTGCTCACGCTGATGATTGGCTTCTACATCACGGCGGGTTTCTTCGTCGTCTTCGTGCTTGGCGGCATCGCTCGCTGGTGCGGCTTCTCGATCTTCCGCTTCCTTCGGTATATCAAAGAAGAGCTGCTGCTCGTGCTCGGCACCAGTTCATCCGAGACAGCGCTGCCGCTGATGATCCAAAAACTTCGCGGCCTCGGCTGCGCGCCTGCGACTGTCGGACTTGTGGTGCCCACGGGTTACAGTTTCAATCTCGACGGCACGAACATCTACATGGCCATGGCTGCCGTCTTCCTCGCACAGGCCACGGACACACCACTCGACCTCGGCCAGCAGATCAGCCTGCTCGTCGTGGCCATGATCACCTCAAAAGGCGCCAGCGGCGTGACGGGCGCGGGCTTCATCACGCTGGCCGCCACGCTCGCCGTCGTGCCGGGCATCCCCATCGAATCACTCGCCCTGCTTGTCGGTATCGACCGCTTCATGAGCGAGTGTCGTGCACTGACGAACCTTATCGGCAACGGCGTCGCCACCATCGCCATCAGCCGCTGGGAAGGGGAGGTGACGCCTGAGGTGCTCAATGCAAACCTCCGCGATCCCGTAAAGCTGCCGGAGCCGGGTTAAACTACACCACCGCCGAGGAAGAGGCGCAAGATCGCCACAATGGCGACGGCGACGTTGATGATAAGGCCGATCTTCTTTTCAGGGAAGGAGCCGAAGATGATGCCTACCACGCAGCCGGCCAGCGTGGCCCAGAGCGTCCAGCCCAGTAGTGGGATGATCCCAAAGATCATGAGCACAGCGCACACGAGACCGATGACGACGGAGAGAGTCTGACAGAGAGTTTTCATAGCACCGCGAATCAGGAGCGAATCCACGTCACAGCCAATCGAATTTTCGTCTGGCATTATAAACGTTGCGCCACATTCTGGCGGGCATGAGCACCCCTCTCATTCGTCACGAAGGCCACACGCAACGCGAACGCAGCACCTGCGGCTGGCGGGATCGCCTCATCAGCCGGGAAGATGAATCTTTGCATCCTGCCGCATGGGCTCATGCGGTGGACATTGATGGCGCAAAGCCACACTACCACAATCGCTCCAACGAGCTCTACTACGTGCTCGAGGGTGAGGGCACGGTGTCACTCGATGGCACCGAGCATGAGGTAAAGAAGGGCTCGCTCGTCCACATCCCGCCCGGCGTGGTGCATGGCGCAAAGGGCAGGATGCGAGTGCTCGTCGTCGGCATTCCCGACATCGCCGACGACGATTATTTTCCCGTGGAAACCTAGACCCGCCGCCAGCGCTGAAAGGTCTCGATGGCTTCGTATTGGGCGAGGCCAAGCGAGTCGTAGTTCGTGGCGTTCTGGCGGTTCGACTCCGGGGAACTGCGCTCCAGGGATGACAGGGCACCGTAGCGACCCAGCGCACGAGCTTTGCGTTCGAGCTGGGTGGGGCTCAGGGGAATCGCCATGTCGATCTCGTGGCCTTCGAGGGGCTTTTCTTTGCCGCGATAGAGCCAGAGGCTGCATGAGCCGGCCCACTCTTCGCCTTCACAGGCTTTCAGCGCGGCTTCGAGCACCTTGAAGCAGATGCCGGACACGCTGCTCGGGTCGGCAGCGTCGCCGGTGGTGTAGATCTGATGCGGTTTGTGCTCGCGCAGCAGTGCGACGAGGGCATCGAGATCCGCCTTCGTGCTCTTGAAGCGACGATAGCGGCCCTCTTCGTAGAAAGGCAGATCGAGGAAGAGGACGTGATCATTGTGGACACTGCACGCGTTCGCCGCATCGCGCAGTTCACCGCGCAGGATGAGGGCTTTGAGCTGGCGCAGAAGCGGTGTGTCGGCACCGAATTCGCCTTTGTCGGCAAGCATGCCGAGTGCCTGCTGCGCGTAGGCGGTCTGGGGGCTCCAGGCGCTTGGATTGCTGACGACACCAGCGAGTTCGCGGAGGGTCTCGGCGAATTTGTCGGCCTCGCTGTCGGGCACGCGCAGGTTGCCACTGGTGAGCGAGACGACGCGGACGTCGTGACCCTGCTCGGAGAGTCGCTCCAAAGTCGCGCCCATGGAGACGATGGCATCCTGCGGCTCAGGGCTGAGCACGAGGCAGCGCTTCGGATATGGGTTCGCGCGCTCGGGGCGGTAGGTGTCGTCTTCGTTAGGCTTGCCGCCGGGCCAGCCGGTGATGGTGTGCTGGAGCTGGTTAAAGATGCGGATGTTGAGCTGATACGCGGGGCCTTGCTCGCTGAGCAGATCGCCGAGGCCATGCTCGTTGTAATGTTCGTCGGTGAGCTTGAGCACTGGGTTGCTGATCTGGTTTGCCAGCCAGCAGACGGCGCGGCGAGTCTCGCGCGGCGTCCAGGAAACCGGTCCCACCAGCCAGGGCAGTTTGATGCGGGTGAGTTCGTGCGAGGCACCTGTGTCGATGTAAAAACGAGCATTCGGGTGACCTTGCAGGAAGGACGCGGAGATCGCTTCCGTCATCGGACCTTCAACGGCTTTCGAGACCATCTCGGCCTTGTTGTCGCCCCAGGCCATGAGCACTAGTTTTTTGCCACGCAGAATGGTGCCGACACCCATGGTGATGGCAAAGCGTGGCACGTTTTCCTCACCCCGGAAGTCTGCGGCGGCGTCCTGACGAGTCACGCGGTCGAGCGTGATGCGGCGCGTGAGCGAGTCGCGGCTGGACCCGGGTTCGTTAAAGCCGATGTGACCGGTTCGGCCGATGCCGAGGATCTGCAAATCAATGCCGCCGAGTGAGTCGATCTTCTCCTCATAGTCGCGGCAATGGGCGAAGACCTGATCGCTCGTCACCTTGCCACTGGGGATGTTGATGTTCTCCTTCGGGATGTCGATGTGATCAAAAATCTGGTCCGCCATGAAGCGGGCATAGCTTTCCGGATGGTCCGCACCGAGACCGTAGTATTCGTCGAGGTTGAAGGTGATGA
>JBILPY010000320.1:0-5369 GCA_044373575.1 Prosthecobacter sp.
GTCGAGTTCATCCGCCAGCTCGGGGACGCGGGTGAAGTTGGCATTGTGGGTGTCCCAGCTTCCGAAGGTGACTTCGATGTGACGAACGCCGTGCTCGACGAGGCGGCGGGCGAGGAGGCAACCCTGGCCGAAACGGTCACGGCCATACTTGTCACGCAGCTTGGCATCCTCGGCATCGAGGTCGAAGGCCTTGAGTTCCTCGCTCTTCATCATCTTGATGGCGTCGTCATACATGTCGCTGTAAGCGCGGACGTTTTTGACATTGTAGGTCTCGGCGAATTTGGCGTCGAGCCCCTTGGCCACCTGGAGGCGGTCCATCATACGCTCTTCGGTGAACCAGGAGTTCGGGCGGACATTGGAGATGCCGCTTTCGGGATCATTGATCATGAGCGGGGCGAACTTGGCCTCGAAGAAGCCTGCGCCGGGATGGCGGCTGTCATTGCCGATCATGACGCTGCCAGGAAGGGTGGGGTTGCCACGGCCCTGGAATTTCTCCAGCCAGGCACCCATGGAGGGATGCTTGATGCTGCTGCGCTGGGTGTAGCTGGTGTGCTGGTAATACTGACCCTGCTCATGCGCGCCCTGATTTGAGGTCATGCCACGGAGGATGGCGATCTTGTCCGCCTGACGTGCCATGAGGGGGAGATTTTCGCTGAGGCGGATGCCATCGACGTTGGTGTTGATGGTCTTGGTGAGACCCATGACATCTTTGTTGTCAGGCTTCGGGTCAAAGGTGTCGAGATGGCTCATGCCGCCAGTCATGTACAAGTAGATGACGTTGCGTGCGGTGGGGACCTGCTTGAGCGGGCTGGTGTTTTCACCGGGAATGGCGAAGGCCTTGCCACCGAGCTGGCTGAGCGCGGTAACACCGAGGAAAGATTGCGCGGCTTTGGTGACGAAGACGCGGCGGGAGAGATCTGAGGAGTGAGCCATGGGGGGGAATGAGGTTCGGCGCCCATAAACGCCCCTGCCCCGCCCAGCTTGCAGAAAAATTGGCCGGGTAAAATTTCCCTTGGGTCGCCCACGAGAGTCGTTGGGATTCATCAAAGGCCTCCAGGAAGTCTGCTTTTGAAAGCTCGGTGATCTTTAACCGATATGGTGATGGCCAAGCCTCTGCGGCGGCTGCCGAAATGATGCGGGAGGATGAGTGTGTGCATCGCATGGGCCTTTACGAGCTGTTTACCGAGAAGAGCTTGTGCCCACAGGGAGCATTGTCGTAGGTTTCGGTCATGCACACGAAGCTCTTTCTCTGGTTTCTTTCCATGGCGGCTCTGGCCGGCCTTCTGGCGGGGGCTGAACCACTCCAGACCAAGCCAAAGCAAGTTAGACCAGTGCGCACGTATCAGGACTTTCTGGCTGCCTTACCCAAAGATCTGGAGCCGGAGAACGCAAGGAACTGGTCCGACGCGCAGAAGGAGGTGGCCAATGGCATCTTTAAAAAGAAGCTCGTGGACACCAAGCGCCCAGTCCGCATGCGCTTCAAGGTGCGCGGCGTGGACTTCTGGGGCCGCTTTGTGGTGTGGACCCATCTCGCCTCCGATGAAGGCTACTACATCCGCGTCTTTGCCAGCCAGTGGAAGGACGCCAACATGCTGCCAATGCTCGCCACCCTGCGGGAAGGCGATCTCATCGAGATGACGGGCGTGTGTGACCTCGCCAAATTTGAAAACCTCTGGAACACGCCCTCACTCTCCCTCGGCATTGGCGACGCCAGCTTCATCAAGCTCCTGCCCAACGGCAAACCCGCACCTCCACCGGCTCAGGTGCCAGTGAAACTGATCTCTGCCGTCTATGGCTCTGGCACAACCTTCACTGACGTCACCGAACGCGTGAAAATCTTGCTGAACGAACCTGGAGCCCAGTTCCATGCCACCCCCCACTGGCTCGGCTCTGACCCCACTCCTGGCTGGAACAAGACGCTTGTGATCGTTCACGAGATCCAGGGGAGGCGTCACATCTTCAGCGCTGGCGAAAATGGAGAAGTCCGCGCCTTCCAGTTGGTGGAACAGGCAGCCGCATCTCAGCGATGACACCATGTGTGGGCGGACTTCTGAGCTAGGACGTGCCGCCGGAATTTCCTGATGATGATTTTTTGACACACCGCCTTCGGGTCGATCACTCCGAGTCATCGCAGGGCATAAAAAACCGCCGCGAGGGATGCTCGCGGCGGTGATGGAAGGAGAGGCTGAACCTCAGCGGGGCTTATTTGCCGGGAACGCCGAAGACCTGCACTTCACAATAGTGGTTCATCTCGTTGGAGGTGTTGCCATTGCTGGTGAGGCGGACGTAGCGGGCCTTGGTGTTTTTGCCGTCAACGACGCGACCGTGGTTGGTTTCGATGTAGGCTGGATCAGCGCCGGCACCCAGCTTGAGGGTGTCGTCGTGGTCGGAGTTGAAGACGGTGGTGACACCGGTCTTGAACTCGGCGTCGTCAGAGAGCTGGACGACGACATCAACGTAGGCCTGGGCCTGCTTGTGGTAGTGCCACATGGCGATTTTGTTCACCGTGGTGGCAGCACCGAGGTCGATCTGGACCCACTGTGGACCAGGAGCGAGTTCGACGAAGCAGCCATCGGAACCGTCGGCATCACCATCGGTGACGAGGGGGAGGTCGCCGATGATCGGAGCCGGGTCACTGGAGGTGACGGCCTTGTCTTTGGCGAGGTTCACGGTGCCTTTCGGCGCCATGAAAGTCTTGATGATCTTGCTCGGATCAGGCTGCTCAAGATTTGGGAGCTTGGCCGGGACCGGCGTGCCGATGAACATCGGCTTGGGGAACTCGAGTTTGATTTCTTCCTGGTCGCCAGCAGGGGCGGCAGGCGCGGCGGCTGCGGCAGGAGCAGCGGCCTTAGCTTCAGTCGCTGCGGCAGGAGCGGCGGCGTCTTTCTTGTCTCCGCAGGACACGAGGGCCAGGGAGAGGATGAGGGCGGGGGTGGTGTATTTCATTTGGGGGAGGAGTGCGGGTTTAGGCGACTTCGAAGTCAGCGGGGGTGAAGGTGTATTTCTGGCCTGTCTTGAGGCAGTCGTAGGCTTTGAGGACAGTGACGCAGGACTTGAAGGCGTCCACGACGTTGCAGGTGAGGTGAGCGTGGCTCTTCTGCTGCACGGCTTCGACGAAGTTCTGCACATGCGGGGCATGGGGATAGACTTCGAGGATGACGGGGATTTCCCAGGGGTCGAGGGCCTTGGATTCACGGGCATCGGCGACGGCTTTTGCCACACCGGAGACGTTGAAGGACTTCGGTGCTGGCTTGGCCCAGGAGCGGGGATGCTCCCAGAACTTGTTTTTCACCGAGTCGGGGCTCTTGACGATGATGGGGTTGTCTCCAGCGGCGAATTCGCTCCAGTCGTTGCCGGGTTCAGCATAGACCTGATTGTAGGTGGGGCTTTCGGAGATGATGGCGGAGCCGGCGATGCCCATGTGCTTCTCATAGTAGCCCTGGCTGCCGGTGGTGGTGAGCACCTGGTAGTAGGCGCGCATGGTGCCCTGGGGAAGCTTGTATTCGTAGAGGCACATGACGTTGTCAGGCAGCTCATACTTGGCCTTTGGGGAGCCATCGGGACCGGGAGCACCGTCGTAATAATCCACGCCGCCGGTGGCGAAGAGGGAGACGGGGGTGGTCTCGTACATCCAGTTGAACATGTCGATCTGGTGGGCACCGAGGTCGGAGATGGGGCCGCCACCGTATTTGGCAAACCAGCGCCAGTTGAAGAACTCCTCGATGCTGTTGTAACCGGAGGCGGTGAGCAACGCGGGGTCAATCTTGACGTTTTTCGGAGCGATGGGTTTGCTGGCGGAGACGCCGCGATTCCACTGGCCGTAGCAGTGGGTGACTTGGCCGAGGAGGCCTTTCTTGATGATCTTGTCCCGCAGATGGATGTAACGCGGGTTCGAGTGGCGCTGATGGCCGATCTGGAAGATGCCGCCAGTCTGCTTGCCAGCCTTCACCATGTCGCGTGCGCCTTCGATGGTGTTGGACATCATCTTTTCGCAATACACGGCTTTGCCCTTCTCCAGACATAGGCGGGAATAGGGGGCGTGGAGGAAGTCGGGGGTGGCGATGAAGACGGCCTCAATCTCGGGCTGCTTGGCGAGCATTTCCTCGACGGAGGTGTAGCTCTTCACTTCGCCCTCGACCTGATGCTTGTTCTCGGTGCGCATGTAGGCGCCCATCTTGCGGGTCTGCTGCTCCCAGATGTCACAGACGGCGACCCACTGGAGGCCGGTCTTCATGAACTTCGAAGAGGCGCGGAGACGGTCGCCTTGGGCACCGCAACCGATGAGGGCGGCTTTGATGGTGCGTCCGGCGGCCTCACCCTGAGCGATGGCGCTCTTGCTGGTGGCGAGGTAGATACCGCTGCCTGCGACTGCGCTGGTGCGCAGGAAGGAGCGGCGATCCATGAACTTGGAGAGCCCGTTCTGGGACTGTGAAGGTGTGGGGTCTGAACTCATGAGCTTAGGCTTGGTTCTCGATCATTACGTCCTGTCGGAGATCAGGCGTCAGCGGATTTGGCAGCGCTGCACTTCTTTTTGCGCAGGATACCGTCCAAGGAGAGGTAACCATGCTTCACGGTGCTCAGGGCGAGGAAGACGATCATGACACCGATGCCGATGTTCACGCCGAGCTCGGTGTCATCTGGAAGGGCGGCGAGACCGAAGCCGAGGGAGAGGAAGGTCAGGCCGGCGGCGAGGAGGGAGAGCTCGCTGAAAAGGCCTATGACAACCCAGACGCCGACGATGAGAAGAATGAAGCCGATGCTGTGCGCATAGGCGTCGATGGCAGAAGCTGGAAGGAAAGAAGGCAGGAAGCTGTTCTCGGTCATGAGCTTGGCGATGAGACCGGTCTTCGTGTCGTAATTGGTCATGCTGAAGGTGGCTGCGACGCCGTCACCCGAGCGGAATTTATCAGCGCCAGCCATAAAGAGTCGGAGACCGACCCAGAGACGAGTGATCAGATTGGCAGCGGCGAGATCGAAGCGCGGGCAGCAATGGGAAGTGGAGCAGGCTTTGTCAGACATGGATGGATTAGGGTTGTACGGTGGGTCGGGGGAAGGGGCGTCGAGCTTGAACGGAGCCACCGGGGAAATCCAGCGGAATTTCTGGGGGGTATGAAGGCTGCTATCAGTCTCGCGGATCGTTGGCGAGAATGGTTTGAATTCGAATGAATGACTCGAGAGCATTCGTCGGCTTGCCATCATGCCGGGCATTATGGTAAAACCGCGATTTGCCATGCGAAAATCCCCCCGCTGCCTGATCCTGTTCGCGCTCGGCTTTGCCTGCTCGTTTTCCTACGCTGCCACCCGCTCGTGGACGGACTCCAACGGGCGGAAAGTGGAAGCGGAGTTTTTCGGGGTGAAGGGGGACAGCG
>JBILPY010000322.1:0-5345 GCA_044373575.1 Prosthecobacter sp.
GATTTGGTCAATTGGCTAATATAAGATATGGCCCTTGAAATAGTTCCCCAGACCGCATCCAGCGGCCCGCTTGCAGGAGATCGCCTGGGCATCATCTACTGCCGAAACAGTCAGGGAGCGGAGGTGCGCGGCACAATGCTAAGGCTAACCCGCCACACCGCTGTCTTCGAAGTTTACAACCCGTACAGCATCCTTCAGCTCTCGGAAGTGCTGAGCGACTTCCAGATCAGCGTCAATGAACGAACGCTGTACTCTGGACGCGCCATCATCAGCAATCTGCTAAACGCGGGCATCATGCTCGTGCTCGAAGCCGCCTTGGAAGAGGACGGCTGGAGGGATGTGGATGTCTTCAACCCGCTGCGCTATCGTGAGGGTGTGCGCGAAGAGTTGGAAGAGTTCCTCAAAGACAGCGCACGCATCTTCCGCGTGCTACCGGAGTTCAAGGTCGTCGTCTCCGACATCCAGACCATCCTCACCGACCTCCGACGCTGGATGGAGCAGGTGGAGCTTTGCCTGCGCTCACTGCCGGCAAATGACTTCCCAGAGGCTGAAGCCTATGCGATTCAGGAGATCGAGGCACCAGTGATGCCAGCACTGTGGCCTCTCTTCCTGCGTTTCGAAAATGTGGCCTCACAGGTTCCTGAAGAGCTGACCGGCATCCACCGCAGCTACATCAAGCGCCAGATCCATCCGCTCGTCCTGTGTTCCCCCTTCACCTACCGTACCTACCAGAAGCCTCTCGGCTATGCGGGAGACTATGAGATGGTCAGCATGATGCTGCGTGACCCGTACGAGGGCAGCACCATTTTTGCCAAGGTGCTGAACCGGGCCTTCCTCGAATCTCCAACAGTCGTCGCTCACCGCAACCGGATCACCTACCTACACGAAAACATCCGGGCCGAGACCGAGAAGAAGGCACAAAAAGGTAAACGGACGACCTTCCTCAACCTCGGCTGCGGCCCTGCCCAAGAAGTGCAGCGCTTCATCTCCCAGGATGAACTGAGCGACCACGCAGAATTTACTCTCCTCGATTTTAACGACGAGACTCTCGAATACACCACACGAACCCTTCAAGATCTGCGCATTCGGCATGGCCGAAACATCGTGCTGAACATGAAAAAGAAGTCCGTTCAGCAAGTGCTCAAAGAGGGGTCGCGCTCAAGCGGAGAGGGTTTCAATGTTGTGTATTGTGCGGGTCTGTTTGACTACCTTTCAGACCGAGTCTGCCGTCGACTCCTGGAAATCTTCTACTCTCTCCTGGCACCCGGCGGACTGCTCATAGCCACCAATGTCCACAGCGGAAACCCTTCACGCCAGTGGATGGAGGGTGTGATGGACTGGCACCTTGTCTATCGTGATGACGCGCAAATGCTCGGCCTCGCCCCATCCACCGCACCCGCAGAGAATGTCACTATCAAGGCCGATCCCACCCACGTGAACATTTTCCTTGAGGTGCGCAAACCCACTGATGCCACTCAGTAATTCCAGTCTCAGCTCATGGGAGAAGTTCCTTCTTTATGAGATTCCGATCCGACGTGAGAACTACCGCGTCTGCTGTCTCGTCGCGATGGTGTTCATGCCTTTGGGCGGCTGCCTGGAACTGTTGCTGCATGACCCGAGCTGGTTTGTCAGATTCCTGCCGCTGAGGCTCTGCAGTGCTGCGGTGCTCTGGGCGATCTATCTGATCCTCGGGCGCGCTAATCAGCCACGCACGATCCGTTTGCTGGGCCTTCTGGTCGCAGCGCCCCCGATCATCGCCATCGCCACCATGATTCACCAACTCGGCGGCGCCGAGTCGAGCTACTACGCAGGACTTAATCTGGTGATGGTGGGAGCCGCGCTGCTGATGCGCTGGACTGCACTCGAGAGCGCCCTGGTCGTCAGCATCACCCTGGCTTCTTACATGATCGCGTGCATTGGCGGCACCCTAAGCCTCGCCAGCGGCACATTTGTGAGCAATCTCTACTTCATTCTGGTGACGGGCATCATCGTCGTGATAGGAAGCTGGCTGCATGTGCGCACTCGCTTCTCGGAGTTTCAGCTCAGCCAGTCTCTGGATGCCAAGCACCAGGAGCTGGAGGAAGCCATCAGGAAGTTGGAGGAGAACAACCAGAAGCTCCGGGAACTCGACGTGGCAAAAAGCCGATTCTTCGCCAACATCAGTCACGAACTGCGAACTCCGCTCACACTGCTCATCGCACCGGTGGAAACGCTTTTAAACAAAGGTGAGGCGATCTCAGGAACTGAGCGCCAGGAGATGCTCGCCACCATGCAGGCAAATGCCATGCGGCTCCTCAAGCTGATCAACACGCTTCTGGAACTCGTCCGCCTGGATTCACAGAATGTCGAACTCAGAAAAACCCCACTAGTCCTGGCCGACTTCGTCAACGAACTGGGCAATGCCTGTCAGGCTCTCGCGCGTGACAAGCACATCACACTGAACACCTCCTCAGCCTCCGATCTCACCCCGCTGATGGCTGATGTGGAGAAGCTGGAGCGCGTCTGCCTGAACCTCCTGTTTAATTCGCTGAAATTCACTCCCGCTGGAGGCACCATCAGCCTCACTGCAAGTCGCGAGGGGGAGAATGTCCGCCTTCAGGTTCAGGACACTGGCGTCGGAATCTCAGAGCAGCACCTGCCGCATCTCTTCAGCCGTTTCTGGCAGGCGGATGCCTCCTCCCAGCGACGCTTCAAGGGACTCGGAATCGGTCTGGCTCTCGTCAAAGAAATCGTCGATCTGCACAAAGGCAGCATCAGTGTCGACAGCGTCCTCGGCAAAGGAACCATCTTCACCATCCTCCTTCCATACGAACGCGCCACCACCATCCAGATCGAATCGGCTGCACAAATTACCGAAGATAAGGAGCCTGAAACCGGAGAGTGGATCGTCGATCTCTACCGAAGAGCCGAATTCTCACCGACTCTCGCCGACTCTCCACGCCGTCAGGATCGGGCTGCCAAGACTCTGCAGCAGCCATTCCGCCGTGGCAGCACCGGAAAGGCCACTCTTCTCATCGCAGAGGATGAGCCGGACATGATGGCGTATCTTACGGGACAGTTGTCCTCAGACTTTGACATCATCCAGGCGGACGATGGCAATGAAGCGGTCACGATGGCCAACCAATACCTGCCTGACATCATCCTTTCCGATCTGATGATGCCCTACAAAGATGGAATGCAAGTATGCCGCGAACTCCGCAACCACCCGAGCACACGCAGCATCCCTGTCCTGCTGCTCACCGCGCGTCCCGACGAACGCAGCAAGATCGAAGCACTCACTGCAGGAGCCACTGACTTTATTAGCAAACCATTCTCACTCACCGAGGTGCGGGTCCGCCTGGGGAACCTGGCTGAATCTCACCGCTATCAGCGAAAGCTGACGGAGCAGAAGAAGCAGCTCGAAGCCACACTCGAGCAGCTCAAGGAAACCGAGTCTCTCCTTGTCCAGCATGAGAAACTTTCCGCCCTCGGACGCATGAGCGCCGGGCTCATTCATGAGATCAACAACCCTCTCAACTTTGCCACCCAGGGGCTTTACTGGCTGAAGCAGATGTCCGGCCGATTGCCAGATGCTTTAAAAGCGGAGTTTGCCGAAACCCTGGATGATATCGACACAGGTGTGAAGCGTGTCGTGACTATCATCACCGACCTTCGCAGCTTCACGCGACCCAATCAGGGCGGCTATGCCGACTTCGAACTCCTGCCTCTGGTCAAGACCGTCCTCCGCTTCTTCTCCCACCATGAAAAAGATGGCGTCAGTTTCGCTGTCGATGTGCCCGAAGGGCTGCTGCTCCATGGAAACCACGGGCATATCACCCAGGTCCTGGTGAACCTCTTGCAAAACGGCATCGATGCTACTGCTGACAAAACATACCCGGCCGGAGAGGAACCGATCATCCAGATTCATGCCAGCCAGAAGCGGGATCGCGTGACACTTTCGGTCAAAGACAACGGTTCCGGCATGAGTCGTGAAACTCAGGACAACGTCTTCGACCCTTTCTTCACCACGAAGGAAGTGGGCAAGGGGCTGGGCCTGGGCCTCTCCATCTGCCACCGCATCCTTGCCGACCACCAGGGACTCATCTCCATCCATTCCGAGCAGGGAATTGGAACGGAATTTATCCTGGATTTACCAGAAGCATCTTTCTATCGTACCTCCTCGCAGGAGACCACCCTCGTCTAACCCTATATTTATGCACGACTACAAGCGCTACTGCATCCTCTACGTCGATGATGAAGAGATGTCTCTCAAGTATTTCCAGAAGAGCTTCGGAAACGACTTTTCGGTCATCACCGCCTCCAGTGCGGCCGAAGGAATGCGTATCATCCAGGAACGCGGTGATTCCATCGGTGTCCTGCTCACCGACCAGCGTATGCCCGGTGAAAAAGGCCTTCAACTCATCGAACGAGCCCGCCAACTACGTCCAAGAATGGTGCGCATGATGATCACCGCCTATGCCGATTTCGGAGTCACCGTGGATGCAGTGAATAACGGAAACATTTTCCGCTACATCTCCAAACCTATCCAGGTCGAGGATATGCGCAACACCCTGAAGCGAGCCCTCGAATACTTCCTGCTCCAGCGTGAGCGGGATGAACTCCTGCTCGAAAAACTATCCGTCGTTCAAAACATGATCGTCGCAGACCGGATCATCAGCCTCGGGGTTCTGGCCGCCGGTCTCAGTCAGCAATTGCGCAATCCTCTGGATGCCGTGCGTACCTTCCTTCACCAGACACCGGCCAAGCTGCGCTATGAAGAGCTGGATATGAACCGCCTGAGAGATCCCGCTTTCTGGCGTGACTTCCACGCTCAAGTGCTCGCACACGCACATCATGTCAGTGAACTCGTAGGTCATCTGGATGGTATAGCTACCGTTGGAGTACCCGCTATGGAAACAGCCTCCGATCCGTTGGCGATCATCCAAAAGGTTCTGCAGACGGCCAAACTACAACTCGCCGAAAAGCGAGTCAGTCTGCTAGTCGATCTGCCTTCCGAGCTGCCCGCATTGCATATCGAACCCGCCCGCTTCGCACGCATGTTCGAGCTCCTCTTCGAAGACGAGATGGTCAATCTACCCGAAGGCTCAACCATTCGCTTCCAAGCACACACCCAGGGCGTGGCTGGCAGCCCGGTGCGTATCCAGTTTATCATTTCGGATGACGGATCCGGCATTCCGGCCGATTCCCTCCGCTCGGTGTTCGACCCATTCACCTCACGCGACGCCGCAGGCCAGCAGTTCGGGATCAATCTCTTGGGTGTGTTCTTCCTGGCTCATCACTATGGCGGCTCTGTCCGAGCCACGGACAACGATGGCAACGGCGTCACTTATGTCCTCGAGCTCCCA
>JBILPY010000323.1:0-5341 GCA_044373575.1 Prosthecobacter sp.
TTCACCGCCCGCAGGTACTTTACCCGGCCAGCGGGCGATCATGGGCATGCGCATGGCACCCTCGGTCGTGTTGTAACCCCAGCCCTGATAGGGTGCGTTGCTCCCCTGCGGTGGTTTGCGATTCGGTGCGCCATTGTCAGAGGTCCAGATGACGAGTGTTTTGTCATCGAGCTTCAGACGCTTGAGTGCCGCGAGGATCTCGCCCATGGACCCGTCGAGCTCCTCCACGCTGTCTCCCCAGTGGCCGTTGGCAGACTTGTCTTTGAAGGCAGGGCTAGCATACGGATCACTCGTGCTGCCGGGCATGGCATGAGGCAGGTAGAGGAAGAAGGGGCGCGCTTGATTGGCTTCGATGTAGCGGATGGCCTCCTCCGTGTAGCGCTTCGTGAGGTAATCACGGTCCACGGGGGCCTCGATCACTTTTTCATCGCGCATGAGAGGCAGCTCAGGCCACTCGGTGGGGCGCTTGTCGCGCGTCATGTCATCACTGTAAGGGATACCGAAGAAGTGATCAAAACCCTGGCGCGTGGGCAGGAACTCGGGCTGATCTCCGAGATGCCATTTGCCAATGATCATGGTGGCGTACCCGGCAGACTGCACGACTTCCGCGAGCGTGGTCTCGGCGGGATTCAGACCTTTCGCCGCGATAGGCTGAAGCACGGCACCACCGGTGGCACTGAGGTGCATATTGATCCGGCGAGGGTAGCAGCCGCTCATCAAGGCGGCGCGGCTCGGCGTGCAGACACCGCTGGCCGAGTAGTAGCTGGTGAACCGCGTGCCCTCAGCCGCCATGCGGTCGAGGTTTGGCGTGCGGTGCTGGGTCTGCGGATTGAAGCACTTCACATCTCCATTCCCGAGATTGTCACAGAGGACAAAGATCAAATTTGGCTTGTCAGCCGAAAACGCAGGAAGAGTGAGGGCCAGCAGTGTCAGAATGAATCGCATCTGATGTAAACGACACCGCCGGCCGCTTTATCACAGGCCTACCTCACGACGGGCTTCTTGGTGCGCGCGGACTTTGCGATCAAAATCACTTCGTGACCGAATCTGTCGCAGGTCAGACACGGCTCCTGCGGCGAGAGTTGCTCCACAGGCTTCCCTTTTCCCGGGAGAGCTTCCTCCCCATTCAGTCCCGTGGAGGCGGTGACTGGAATGGGGATTTTGCGTGCTTTCATCTGCGGTAGAGGAAGGGACTGCGAACGGTGGTGCGGTGTGAACTATAGGACGTCGGCACCGTGTGTGTTTGAATCCGGCTGTAGGGTTGACTGCTACGGTGAGACGATGTGGGCCGGGCACCGTAATGCTGATGGGTGCCACCGTAATAGTACTGCCCGTTGTAGTAGTAGCGGTCGTTGTAGGAGCGGCCTTGATCGAAGAAGGAGCCATTTTCATAGCGTCCGCCCGAGTAGTAGCGGCCTCCATACAAGTAGGCGCTACCGACATAACCAGAAGGAAGTGTGTTGTACTGGCGGTAACCGACGCTGGCTGAGCTGTAACCGGGGCCGTAGGAGAGATCTCCGGGAACGACACAGGAGGTCATGGAGACGGCAGCGAGAAGAGAGAGGCAGAGGATGGGTGCTAGTTTCATAATGTAGAATGTGATTGTTGGGTTAAATGCGCCCTAGGAGGAGCAGGACGACGAGGATGACGACGAGGAGCGTGGCACCACCACCGAGGTAGTGATTGCCAGAGCGGAAGCCGTAGCCGCCGCCGCCGAGGAGCAGGAGAATGAGAAGGATGACGAGGATGTTCATGGTGTAGGTGGGTGTGTGATCGATGTTAGGCTAGGGCGATGCGATTTCGCCATGGGGTAATCACCCCGTTTAAGTGCAACTACTTTGACAGAATGACCGGGACTGCGTTTTGGAAGTGCTCGCGGACGTGCGCCGCTATCTGGCGGTCCGTCATTTTTTCTGCGGCTTCGACCTGAATGATGGTGGTCTTAGGAAGCCTGGATTCAAGGTTCTTGCCCAGGTGGCCCTTGGTTTCGCCAGGACCAAAGATCAGCAGGCTATGACATCCGCTGATGAGGGCAAGGATGCTGTCAAAGTAGTGGTCCATCTCGTGGGTGAACTTTCGTTGAGTGACATCATCCGCCTCCACCAACTGGGCCTCAAACGGGGCCAGTGAACGCTTGTGGTCGATGCGGCCAGGCTGCTTGTCGGCGTGTGAATGGATAATCTGCACGTCGGCGTTGTCGCCGGAGCCGAGCACGACCACTGCCTTCCTTTGATCAATCCAGAGTCCGATGTTTGTTTTCATAGTTTAGTGGTGGATAAAACCTCCCTGATGGCCTCTTCATTGAGCGCCTCGCGATTGCTGCGCGTGCGCGCCAACTCCGTCAGTGCGCGATTGGTTGCCTTGTCCTGATCGAGGATTTTTTGCAGTGTGTCTGCTACAGCAGGGAGTCCGAGCACAGCGGCCCAGTCACGCAGACAACCGTAGGAGGCGATTTCGTAATGCTCGATCTTCTGCAAGGAGGCGATCAGTGCCGCATTGATCACGGGAAAGCCGCTGAACGACGAGGTGACCTCGTAGCTCTCATAGAGGAGCGCAATGGTTGCTTCGCTGGTTTTCCGGGTGGCTCTCTCCCCGAGTGCCTCAAAGACACCTTCGAGCTTTAAAATATGGTCCTTCTTTTCTTCATGGTGCTTCAGGATCGCCTCCTTTAATGCAGCACATGTGGAAGCTACAGCCATCTGATCCAAAGCTCCGACGAGCCGGCTTTCGGCGTCGTATATCACAGCGAGACGGTCATGGAAGAGTTTTTTGAGTGTCATTGACTTAATGATTGAGGTCTAGTTGTTGGATAGGATGACTTTCAGCGCCTGCTCTCTGGCAGCGTTTCCAAAGGTGTCGTAGGCGGCCATGATCTCGCTCAAGGGGAAGCGATGCGTGATGAGTCCGCTGAGCGCGAGTTGGCCGGACATCACCGTTCTGAGGAGTTGCGGAGTGGTTACCGTATCGACGAGGCGTGTGGTGATGGTGATGTTCTGCGACCAGAGCTGCTGCAGCCGCAGGACCACGCTTTCCCCATGCACACCGACATTGGCGATGTGTCCGCCAGGTGCGACGATGGCCTGACAAATATCAAAGGTAACTGGCAGCCCGACCGCCTCAATGGCCACATCCACACCACGCCCCTGGGTCATGGTCATCACTTTATCGATGGCAGCTACCGAATCACCATTCACCAAAGCCGTGGCACCGAGCTGTTTAGCGACAGCGAGCCGATGATCATCCGGGTCGATCATGATGATGTCAGCTGGCGTATAAAATTTCGCCGACAGCAGTGCAGCCAGTCCGATGGGGCCTGCACCAATGATGGCCACGGTGTCACCGGGCTTCACACAGCCATTGATCACACCGCACTCATAGCCGGTCGGCATGATGTCGCTGAGCATGACCATGGCCTCTGCATCAGCACCGTCGGGGATGGAATGCAGGCTGGTGCTGGCGTGAGGGATGCGGACAAACTCCGCCTGGGTTCCGTCGATCGTATTGCCCAAGATCCAACCACCCTGCCGACAGTGCGAATACATGCCGCGGCGGCAGTAGTCGCATCTGGCGCAGGCGGTGATGCAGGAGATCAGCACTAGGTCACCTTTGTGGAAGTGGCTGACGGCGGAGCCGACCTCTTCGATGATGCCGATGCCCTCATGCCCGAGGACTCGGCCTTCCGTCACCGTCGGCACATGACCTTTGAGGATGTGGAGGTCTGTTCCGCAGATGGTTGTCTTGGTGATGCGGACGATGGCGTCCGTAGCTTCTTGAAGAACGGGCTTCGTTCTGTCTTCCAGCGCTTTCTTTCCGGGGCCGTGATACGCGAGTGCTTTCATAAACAGTGCAGTGGTTCGAGGTTTAATGCTCTGCCTGTTCATGAGCCTCGACGAACCAAAGATTGCCGTCTGCATGACGTGAGATCTCGGTGAGGATGTCCGCCGTGTCCGCATCTTCGAGTTGAGCACACAGAGTAATGCCCTTTCGAATGGATTCACTAAAGAAGGCAATCCCATGAGCCAGTTCCGCGATGTGCTTGCTGGCGCTGGAAATATCCAGCGGATACTCCGGCATGGATGATCTCTTGGCGGCGACACGGATGGTGCCCTCGGCTGTTCCACCGAGCTGAACGATCCGCTCAGCCATGAGGTCCACATAGTTCACCGTGTCGGTGAAGACTTTGTCAAACAGCCCATGGAGGGCGATGAAGTTCGGGCCTTTCACATTCCAGTGTGCCTGCTTGGCCTGCATCATGAG
Source organism: Prosthecobacter sp. (assembly GCA_044373575.1). GTDB lineage: Bacteria > Verrucomicrobiota > Verrucomicrobiia > Verrucomicrobiales > Verrucomicrobiaceae > Prosthecobacter. Next base: position 4,258 of record JBILPY010000323.1, read on the forward strand.
ATCAATCGAGTCAGCAAGCCGCTCCTGCAGCAATGACACCACCTCGATTCTGACTTTTTCTGACAGGCTGTTCCGGGTATGCGTGAGTTTCATTTTCATGACTCAAGCGATAGGCGATGGAGTCAATCTCCCGCCATAGGGTGTTTACCCCATTTCGAGATCTGCTCTTCAAACCACGGCTGTAAAGGCAGCCCTGGATGATTGAGCAGGTAAGCGTTCATTTCCAGCCGCACGGCGTGCGGCCAGTTCCGGCCGACCTGCGAGCGGTGGTCCCTTTCATCCGTCTGAGCTTGCGCTTCTGGGGATGGCTGTTCGCGCACAAAGGTCATCAGCCGAGGATGTCAGCGTTGGCGGTGAACATCCCCGCCGCATCGCCATGCAGCACGAGCAGTCCCGCATTGATGGCGAGCCAGACGATGGCAGCGGCATCTCGTTCATCGCAGGCGTTATAAACACCCATGATGAAATCTCCCAAAGTCAGAACATGATTTCCAGGTTTGGTTTTCACTCCACAAGGTTAGGCAGTTGGGACATAGGAATGCCATGGGGTGTTTACCCCAGGTTCTCTTGAAGTTTGCTGCCTCAGCGTTTCTTCCTGAGCGAGCTCTTCCTCGGAGCTTTGTCAGGTGGAATAGCCACACTAACGGTAGTGCCGCTGCCAGGTGTGGACTCCAGAGTGAAGGTGCCTCCGATCATTTCGATGCGTTCCTTCATGCCGAGCATTCCCAGCCGCTTGGTCGCCTTCACGGCAGCGCCTTCTTTTACGACAAAGCCACAACCATCATCTGTAATCTCCATGAGGATGCCACCACCATCGAGTCTCTGAATACTCACTTTGGCACGTGAGGCTCTGGCATGGCGGGCCACGTTGGTAAGCGCCTCCTGGACGATGCGGTAGAGCACCGTGCGCTTGGTTTCATCCACCTGCTCAATGCCCGTAAAGACCTGAAGGGTGACACGAACGCCTGTGTCTGCCATGAAGCTTTTCATGTAGGCCTCCAACGCAGGGATCAGGCCCAGATTATCCAGCACCACGGGGCGCAGTTCTGCGGCGAAACGGTGAACGATGTCCACCGAATCTTCC
>JBILPY010000324.1:0-5330 GCA_044373575.1 Prosthecobacter sp.
CCAGCCCGTCCCGCGCATCGCCGACCTCTTCGGGCCCGCTGTCCGCGGCATTACCTGGCGAGTCCTCATCATCTGCGCCGTCTCCCTCACCGCCCATTGGACCTTCCTCTTTTGGCAGCAAAAGCATATCCTGAGCCTGCCCGAGATCGCCGGTTTGAGCAAAGAAGGCAAAGATGGCGCGCTCGTCACCGCCCTCATGTGGATCATGCTCGGCAGCCTCCTCGGCAACTACATCGCCGGAGCGCTCGCGAAGCTGATGGGCTACCGCAAAGCCATCGTCCTCATGATGCTCGCCTACTTCGCCATCATGTACCTCTCCTTCTCACGCACCTGGGACTGGGAAACCACGAAGATTCAGTTCGCCATCATCGGCGCATGTCAGGGCGTCTTCGGCCTCTTCACCATGTGCCTGCCGCCCATCTTCCCCGTGCTTCTCCGCACCACAGGCTCCGGCTTCTGCTACAACATAGGACGCATCGTCGCCGCTGGTGGCACCGTCTTCTTCGGAATCTTTGTGAAAGTGGGCGACTACCGCGAAGCCCTCCTCTACGCCGGCTTCCTTTTCATCCCTGCCGCGTTGGTCTCCCTCATGCTTCCCCTGGAAAAGGAAGAACCTGCTATCCTTGATCAGCCCGCCGACTGATCCGAACCCACTTCCACGGGTTGTCTGGCACGACCATCGTTTTTTTGGGGGGCGGCGGTGAGCTCCCCCTGCACCGTCTCTGGGTTAGATCTCTCTAGCTTCACCCAAGTCGTTGTGGTGCCGTCTTAAACTCCGGCCATTTTTGCGGCGCGACGGGCAAGGAACTCTTCGGCCAGTGCGCGGTAGGCGGTGGCACCGCGGCCATTGGGCTCATACTCGATGATCGCTTTGCCAAAGCTCGGTGCCTCACCGAGGCGGACGGTGCGGGGTATGACGGCGTTGTAGATGATCTCGGCGAAGTAGTTCTTCACATCGCTCACCACTTGCTGGGAGAGATTGGCGCGTGAGTCATACATCGTCATCACGATGCCTTCGAGCAGGAGGTTCGGATTCGCGCCGCAGTCGCGGATCTGCTGGACCACGCCGACGATCTTGCCCAAGCCTTCGAGGCCGAAGTATTCGCACTGGAGCGGCACGAGTAATTCATCCGCCGCAGCGAGTGCGGAGGTCATCAGCACTCCGAGTGACGGCGGGCAGTCGAGCAGGATGTAATCGAAGTGATTCGACTGCCGCAGCGGCTCCAGAACTTCCTTCAAGCGGGCAAGATGATTGCCACTCTGGGCAAGCTCGATCTCACAACCTGCCAGTTCCTGATGCGAGCGGATGATGGAAAGGTTCGGGATGCGGGTGCTGCGGATGGCGGTGTGGGGATCGGTGCCGAGCACGAGGGCTGAATAAAGGCTGCCACCATCTTCTTGAGCGAGTCCGAGACCGCTGGTCGCATTCGCCTGGGGATCGAGATCGATGAGCAGCGTGCGCACGCCGCGTTGGGCCAAGCAGGCGGCGAGGTTGATGGCTGTCGTGGTTTTACCCACGCCGCCTTTTTGATTGGTGATTGCAACGATCCTCATATGTATCTTGACGCGAGTTTGAAGAGGAACCATCCACCGCGCCAGAAAGAAATGGAAATCACGGAGAAATGGCTCGGAGAGATCGGTGGCTGGCAGGCCATGAAGGCGGCGCGTGCCCTCGTGGAAGGCGGACATGTTAGGGTGCAGAGCGCTGAGAAAGGCCGGATTCGAGGTCTCGCTGGTGGTGGAAAGATAAAGTTTGCCAGCGGGCTGTCTTTTACCTCGCGCACGGATGTTGAGAATCTCTGCACCTGCCCCACGGCGAGGCGGGGGATGATTTGTGAGCATGCGCTGGCGGTGGTGCTGGCTCATCTCCAAGGGCCGAAGAAACACGTGGAGACGCGGAGACACGGAGAACCGGAGGGGCAGAAACCAGCCTCCTTTGGGACTCCTGCTGTCCGTGTGTCCGCGCCTTCTGCACTCCGTGTTCCCGGCACCTACACGGTCTTCCTGCCGGAAAATCTGCTCACCGGGACGATGCGCGAGCCGGTGGGGACTTATGTGCGTTACGCGCCCGGCGGGGAAGGGGAGGAGTCGCTCCTCGCGGCGTGGTTGGCGGAAAAAGGCGTGCGTGCTCAAAGCGCGCCGATGTCGCTGCCAAGCGCTGTATTTGATGACTTCCTCCGCAGCGCTGCCGAGCATCCGCGAGTGATCGCGGGGAAGCCGAGCGGCGGTGGATTGCCTTTGAGCATCGCTCGTGAGCCGGTGCGTCTGCTCATCACGGCGGAGTCGAAGCCCGGAGAGAAGGAGGTGATGCTACGCTTTGCCGGTGATGGACAGCTTCCGCTGATCAAGACGCGGCCCAGCGGCACCTGGTTCTGCCGAGAGACGCAGAGTCTTTTCCAACTGCCTCCGCTCAGCCCAGAGTGCGAGACCTTGCTGCGTGAGTTGCCCACGCGCCGTCCGCTGCGCTGGCTCATTTCACAGCGCGAGTCGTTGAATGATGCGTTCCAGCTCGAGCTGCGCGGTGCAGGTCTGGAGCACTTCCATTGCGCGCCCGTGCCCTGCACCTTCACGCTGCATCTGGACGGCTCGCTCCAGGCGGTCGAGGCCGTGCTTCGCGCTGAGTTTGGCGGCAAAGACTGGCTCGTCGGCGAAAGCGGTCGTCACTGTGCGGCGGAGACGCTGTTCCCCTTCGAGGACATCACCACCTCCGGCCTCTTTTATCTGCGCAACGAATCGGGTGAAGCCCGCCTCATGGCGCTCATGGAGTCTCTCGGCTTCCAGCTCGGCACGCGAGTCGAGGCCAGCGGGCACATGCTCGTGTGGAAAATGACCAAGCCCGAGTCCGTGCTGCAGCTCTACGCCACCGATCTCCCGCGCCTGCGCCGTGAGATGAAGGTGATCGAAGGTGAACGCTGGCTCGCCGCGACTCGTGGCGTGGCCCGCATCACCCCGCAGATCCGCAGTCGCGATGCCGACGATGATCGCCGCAGCGGTCAGGACTGGCTGGCGATGGAATTCGCCTACGAAGCGCCCGATGGATTCCGCCTGCCGCGTGCCGAGGTCTTGCGTCTCGTACGCAGCGGCCAGCGCAGCGTCACGGCCAAGAATGGCAAACGCTACCTGCTCGACCTCGCCGGAGTGGAGGAGTTCGAAGACACGCTCCGCGATGTCCCCCTCCAACTCACCGCCGATGGCGCACGCATCAGCGGCCTGCACGCGGACTACTTCCTTGGCGACTCCACCGCGCCTTCGCAGCTCATCGACGAAGCTGCCCTGCTCTCACGTCTCGGCGATCTCGGCCCGAAGCTCCGGCCTTATCAATTGCTCGGCACGCGCTGGCTGACGACCCTGGCGGAAAGCGGTCGCGGTGGCGTGCTCGGAGACGAAATGGGTCTCGGCAAGACCGTACAAAGCATCGCGATGATCTGCGCTTTAAGGGTATCCGCGAAAGAGCCGACTCTCATCGTCTGCCCCAAAAGCCTCACTGGAAACTGGCGTGCTGAGTTCGAGAAATTCGCGCCTCATCTCAAAGTCGCCGTGTCCCAGGGCAGTAACCGCGCGGGCCTGCTTTCCCAGCTTGCCGAGTTCGATGTCATCATCACGACCTACCAGCTCACTGTGCGGGATCAGGACACCCTGCAAAAGCAGCCCTGGCGGCTCATTTTGCTCGATGAAGCCAGCTACATCCGCAATCCCGACACCGATGCCTCCAGGGCCGTGCGCTCACTGAAAGCCAAAGCGCGTCTCGCCCTCACCGGAACGCCCGTGGAGAACAGCGTGCGAGACCTCTGGTCCATCTTCCAGTTCGCTCTGCCCGGCTATCTTGGCAGTCGCGACAACTTCAAAGAGCGCTTCGAGCAACCGATCCAAAATGGTCTCGACAGCCCCGCCGGTCTCGCTGCAAGCGATCGTCTGAAGAAGCTCCTCCGCCCTTATTTCCTCCGCCGCATGAAGCGCGAGGTGCTCAAAGACCTGCCCGAGAAGATCGAACAAATCCTCTGGTGCGAGCCCTCCCCGGCACAGGCCGAGGTCTATCGCCGCGTGCTCGAAGAGGGCCGTGAGGAGATCAAAGCCGCGCGCAAACGCTCCGGCCAGGGCGGCGCGAAGATGACCATGTTCACGGTGCTCCTGCGCCTGCGCCAGACCTGCTGCGATCTCCGACTCACCGGCCTCAAAGGCGATGCGCTCGCCGGGCTCGATGCCGACGACCTCTCCGGCAAGTGGCCGATGCTCAACGACAAGCTCGACGCCATCCTCGAAGCCGATGGCAAGGTGCTCGTCTTCAGCCAGTTCGTGCAGTATTTGAAACTCGTTCGAACCAAGCTCGACGAGAAACAGATCGACTACGGTTACATCGACGGCTCCAGCAACGACCGCGAAGCGCAGGTCAAAAAATTCCAAAGCGACCCGCAGCGGAAGATTTTCCTTATCAGCCTAAAGGCTGGTGGCTACGGACTCAACCTCACCGCAGCCGATCACGTCATCCTGCTCGATCCATGGTGGAATCCCGCCGTCGAAGCCCAGGCCATCGACCGCGCCCACCGCATCGGCCAGCAGCGTGTTGTCACCGCCTATCGACTCGCCATGCGCGGCACCGTGGAGGAGCGCATCCTTGCCCTTCAGCAAAAGAAACGCGGCCTGATCGAGGCCACGCTCGACGAACATTCGCCACTCATGACCGGCCTCGGAGAAGGTGAGTTGGAAGAGTTGCTCGCGTAAGCTGGCGGAACACATTCCTGCATCTCTTCGGACGGCTTGGCGTTTTATGTAACGCTTCACAAGTTGCCTTGACGTTATTGCTGCTTTGCTCCAAAACGATGAACATCATTTTATGAGACGTCCTTGGATCAAAATCGAAACCGCCACCCCTGATAAACCCGAGATCTGCGCCATCGCCACCCAGCTCCGCATGGATGCCGACATGGTGGTTGGGAAACTGATTCGCTTATGGTCCTGGATCACGGTGAACAAGATTTCGGGTAGCGATCTTGGCGTTACAAAAGAGTTCTTGGACAAACTGGTAGGTCGCAAAGGTTTTGCTGACGCTTTGCAGTCGGCGGGCTGGCTTTCCGTATCGGCTGGAAAGTTATCCATGCCGCATTTCGAGCGACACAATAGCGATGCTGCCAAGGTCAGGGCATTAACCGCGCAACGCGTGAAGCGTCACCGAATCACCAAGGAGTTTGATGTCCAAGATAGCGACGATGCCGTTACATTAAATCGGGGGGGGGAGGCGTCTTCCCAGGAGAGGGGGCAGGATATTGCAATGCCCGAAGAGGTGCTGGTCGCCCCAGAGGAGGCTTCAATCGAGGCTCCGTTGGATGAGTCTA
>JBILPY010000325.1:0-5325 GCA_044373575.1 Prosthecobacter sp.
GTTCCGCCAGAGTAGGTAGTCCCGTAAAAAGACCCATCACTGCCCTGCACCAGCCCGGCATAGGGGTTGCGGCCTACATTGTCCGAAAACAGCACCTCAAAGGTCTGTGCCTGGGCCAGTGTGGTCAGCAAGGCAGCGGCCAGAGCCAGAAGGGCGCTGAGAAGGCGGCGTGGATTGGTGCCGGAACTGCGGGTTAAGGCACCGACGAGGTCAGTGCTGTCCTGAGTGCTATCAGGGCACCGATGGGTGCCGATTGGGTTGGATATCGGAGTGTTCATGGTGAGTTAGGTCATGCTTTGGACCTGACTCATCATGATGCCGCCCCTCACATTCCTCTATTCGTGTCAGACACGTATCTTGATATGCGTGATCCTACTATTTCGAGTCTAATGGAAACCATTATGCGGACCCATGGTTTCCATGAGGATTCCGTCCAGGGTCCAGGGGGTGGCAGGGACTGTTCGTTCATGCCCCGAGAGGGGAACGACAAACCCACCGGGTGCGAGCGGCGAACCCACCGGTTGATGAACTGAATCGATGATTCTAGCTCGTGACTTGTTTCCAGGATGATCAAGATGCACGGGATGAACTGGTTTTGTTCAACCCTGGAGCTTCGGCCTCTTCTACTTGTGATGAGCGAGACCTTGCCTGCCCGTCAGGCCATGCCGAGCCGCTGCTTGATCTCCTGAGCGCTTTCCAGGGCTTCTTCGAGCGTCTCGCCGAGGACGGTGATGTGGCCCATCTTGCGCTTCGCCCGGGCTTCGGCTTTGCCATAGAGGTGGAGCTTTGCACGCGGATGCTGGAGCACGGGGCTCCAGTCGGGGTGCGTCTTTGGCTCGGGCCAGACGTCGCCGAGCAGATTGATCATGACCGCCGGGGTATGCTGGGTGGGATCTCCCAGATTCAGGCCGCAGATGGCGCGCAGTTGCTGCTGGAATTGGTTCGTCAGGCAGGCGTCGATGGTGAAATGCCCGCTGTTGTGCGGACGCGGGGCGATCTCATTCACCAGCACCCGCCCGTCGGCGGTGACGAACATCTCCACCGCCATGGTGCCGACGTAGTCGAGGCCCACGGCCACCGCTTCCCAGAGTTCGAGCGCCTGATCCGTGATCGCCGAGTCCACCCGCGCGGGGGAGATGCTGAGGTCGAGGATGTGGTGCGCGTGCTGATTCTCCACGACGCCATGCACAGCCATGCGGCCATCGACGCTGCGTGCGCCGACGACGGAGATCTCGCAGACGAAGGGCACCCATTGCTCGACGACGGCGTGATGGCCCTCGAAGAGTTTCCAGGCCTCCGCCAGATCCGTGTCTGCATTCACCTTGCACTGACCTTTGCCATCGTAGCCAAAGGCGGCGGTCTTGATGACGCAGGGGCGCCCCAGCTCGGCGACGGCCTTTTCCAGCCCGGCCTGATCCTCGATGATGCGGAACTCGGCACAGGCGATACCTTGCTCCCGCAGGAAGAGCTTCTCGCGCTCGCGGTGCTGGGTGATGTGGATGGCTTTGCGTCCGGGACGCAGGGGCTTCACGGCCTCGACGGCCTGCAAACAGGCGTCGGGGATGTTTTCAAACTCGACCGTGACCACGTCCACACGACTGAGGAATAGTTCCAGTGTGCTCTTGTCATCGTAGCTGGCATTGAATTCCGCATCGGCGAAGTGGCCCGCAGGGCAGCCGGGGGCCTCGTCCGTGTAGATCGCCACGCGGTAACCGGAGCGGCGGGCCTCCAGCGCCAACATGCGCCCGAGCTGACCTCCGCCGAGGATGCCGATGGTGGAGGGGGGGAGGAGGGGGGAGGCGGACATGTCTTGTGAAGAAGTGCTCAGAAATAAAGAAGGGGGAGATCGTCAAGAGGTTGATCATCATAACTGAGCACTGCCAACTGAGAACTGAGCACTTGGCTAGGCTTCGCCTTCCAGCTCCTTCTGGCTCTCCAGCACCTTCGCCGTCTGGCGATCGCGGAAGGCTTTCAGCTTCGCGGCGAGATCGGGGTTCTCATTCGCCAGCATGGAGACGGCAAAGAGGCCGGCATTGAGAGCCCCGGCATTGCCGATGGCAAAGGTGGCCACGGGGATGCCGCCGGGCATCTGGACGATGGAGTAGAGGCTGTCCATGCCGCTGAGCGCACGGCTCTGCACCGGCACGCCGAGTACGGGGATCGTCGTCATGCTGGCCGTCATGCCCGGCAGATGCGCGGCTCCGCCCGCTCCGGCGATGATGCATTTCAGCCCCCTGCCCTGCGCGCTGGTGGCGTAATCATAGAGAAGCTGCGGCGTGCGGTGAGCACTGACGACTTTCTTCTCATAAGGCACGCCGAAGTCCTCCAGCACTTGCGCTGCGTTTTGCATGGTGGGCCAGTCCGAACTGGAGCCCATGATGATGCCGACGATGGGGGAACTCATGGTGATGTCCCCGCACCTAGCCCGCCCGCGAGGGCTGTGCAAGCAGGGAGCACGTTGACGGAGGTGCGCAGCACTTTCCTCTTTGATCTTCCGGCGGGGCGCTGCATGACTAGCGCCCCTTTTTCAATCCCGCCTCTTTCCCGCTCATGTCCGCCACCATCTCCCCACGCACCATTCACATCGGCCTCGCAGGTCTGGGCAATGTCGGCGCGGGTGTCTTCAAGAACCTCGATGCCAACCGTGACCTCATCGTCCAGCGCACCGGGGCCGACATCCGGGTGAAGCGCGTCATCGTCCGCGATCTCGCCCGCGTCCGGGACGTCGCCGTGCCTGCGGAGATGGTCAGCACGCGCTGGCAGGACCTCATTGAGGACGCGGACATCCAGGTCGTCGTCGAGCTGATCGGCGGCACGACCACGGCGTATGATCTGGTGTGTGCAGCGCTGAGGGCGAAGAAGATCGTCGTTACCGGGAACAAAGCCTTGCTCGCCGAGCGTGGGCAGGAGCTATTCGCCCTCGCGGAGCAGTGCGGCGTGCCGATCTATTTTGAAGCCGCTGTCGCCGGAGGCATCCCGATCATTCAGGTGCTCCAGGAAGGCCTCGTCGGGAACCGCATCCTCTCCATCCACGGCATCATCAACGGCACCTGCAACTACATCCTCACCCGCATGAGCCAGGCCGGCCTGAGCTACGCCGATGCCTTGCAGGAAGCCCAGGACAAAGGCTATGCCGAAGCCGACCCCACGCTGGATGTCAGCGGCTGGGATGCCGCCCACAAAGCCATCATCCTCGCTTCATTGAGCTATGGGTTCTGGATTCCGCAAAACTGCGTCCATGTCGAAGGCGTGGACAAGATCGACCTCGCCGATTTCAAGTTCGCCAAGCGCCTCGGCTACACCATCAAGCTCCTCTCCGTCATCCGCGCCGATGCCCAGGGCCTCGTGGAAGTCCGCACGCAGCCCACGCTCGTGCCTTTGAGCCACGTGCTCGCCAACGTCAGCGGCAGCTTCAATGCCGTGCTCGTCCATGGCGACATCGTCGGCGAGACTCTCTTCTACGGTCGCGGTGCCGGGCAGGACCCGACCAGCAGCAGCGTCATCAGCGATCTCTGCGAAGCCGCCGCCACCCTCGTCTATGGAGCCCGCCACAGCGGCTTCGTCCCGCACGGGCTCTATGGGAAGAGCAAGCCCGTGGACGACACCGTCTCCCATTATTACCTCCGCCTCACCGTCGCCGATGTCCCCGGCGTGCTGGCAAAGGTCGCCGCCGAACTCGGCCAGCGCAGCATCGGCATCTCCTCCATGATCCAACCCGAGGACCTGGAGGACACCAGCGGCCAGACCAGCCTCGTGCTCATGATCCACGACGCCCGCCTCGGTGACGTCAAAGAAGCCCTCGCCGCCATCAGCGCCCTCGACTGCATCCGCGGCGAGCCAAGCTGGATGCGGGTGGAGACCTTGCAGGGGTAAGCCGAGAGGCAGCTCTGAGCCGCCCGAAATGGGGCGCCTCATTCTGGAGACAAAACCTCTGGGTGCATGACACGGGCTCTCTGTGCCCACGATACTACCCCACATTGCCCACGATGTTAGCCAACACTGCCCACAATGTTACCCCACATTGCCCACGATGTTAGCCAACACTGCCCACAATGTTAGCCGACATTGCCCACGATGTTAGCCAACACTGCCCACGATGTTAGCCAACACTGCCCACGATGTTAGCCAACACTGTCCACAATGTTAGCCAACATTGCCCACGATGTTAGCCAACATTGCCCACGATGTTAGCCAACACTGCCCGCGATGTTAGCCAACACTGCCCGCGATGTTAGCCAACACTGTCCACAATGTTAGCCAACATTGCCCACGATGTTACCCCACATTGACCGCGATGTTAGCCAACATTGCCCACGATGTTAGCCAACATTGCCCACGATGTTAGCCAACACTGCCCACGATGTTGGCTAACATTTGCCAAATGTTAGCTCACTTTTGAGAATAATCGGGTCATGAGGACGAATGTTGAGATGGGGAGGCCTTGTTGAGACGGGGCATTCCAGAGGCGCGGCAGCGTCTTGGAGTACGGCGGCCGTGACGCCGCTTTCACCGGAGCAAGGAAGGTTCGGGGCATCACCCCGCCATCGAAAGCGCTGTCGCACTTCGCTTGCCCCCCACACTCCAAGACGCTCCGTGCCGCCGCCAGACACTGCTGCTGTCCAGGAGTCTCTGAAGAGGCGATGATGAGAGGGCAAACTCGGAGAGACCTGATTGCCTGAGCAGCTGATTTCAGGCTTCCCATGACGGGGGCATTTACGAGAGGATCAGTGGCAGGATAATTCAACCTCAACCCGCACCTTCGTGCCCCACGATCATGACTCCTGAACTGCGAGAGTACGTCGAGACCCATAAACTGGAGCACGCAACGGTGAAGCATGTGGTGGAGATGCTGCCGGAGGACGATGCGGAACTGGATGCGCTGATCGGAGGGATCGTGGAGGAGGGCCACTTGATGGGGTTTGTGTTTGTGATCACAGCGGCGCTGGAAACCGGGCGGTGCGTGGATGCGCATCATCTGCGGGAATGCGTGTCTCTAATGCCGGGCGGGCAGTATCTCGGCCACGCATTCTGGCAGATGAGCGGTGACAAAGTTTCCACTCTGATGCATGCACTGAAGACACAGATCATCCCTCCAAGCATCCATCTGCATGGAATGCTGGCCATCGCCGCCTGGTGTCGTGCTCATCATGAGGGTGTACTACCGGAGGGCTATCTGACGGAGGCGAGGAAGCTTTTCCGCCATAAGATGAGCCGTGAGCCGGACCGTGTGCTGGCAGGAGCCCTGGCCTTTTATCTGGATGATCCAGATGCCATCGCCGTGGCGGTGGAGTCTCAGGGGAATGTGCTGAAGAAGGAGGATGTGAG
>JBILPY010000479.1:0-3935 GCA_044373575.1 Prosthecobacter sp.
TTGACCAGCTTTGCCCGCCAGTATCAGCGACGCGGATGCCTCAGCCCCAAGCAGATGATCATCCTGCGCCGACGCATCCCAGCCTATGCACGCCAGATCGTTCAGGGCAGCGATACCACGCGTCTTGAGGCGGCATTTTCCAGCACTGCAACTACGCAATCTGCGGAGCCGCATTCCTGAACCCAAACTCCACATCACCGCCATGCCCACTCGAACCGACCCTGAAATCGAACTGCCGCCCGATGCCGCCACCGTCGATGACCATCGTAACCCGCGCCGCCGCAGGAGGGATCGCGATGCCGAGGAACCCGCTCCTGACGTCGGCCACCTCATGCAACCGGAGCCCCGTCATGACCTCGACAAGATGATCCTGCATCCTGAGGTGAAGACAGACATCCACTCCGGCCTGCGAGCGCTGGAGATCCGCGCTGATCTGGACCGCATCTGGAACATCAGCAGCATCCAACCGCAGCAGGGCCGCTGCATCCTCAACTTCTACGGCCCGCCCGGCACAGGCAAGACGCGCGCAGCCTTGGGCATTGCGTTGAAGCTGGGCAAGCCGCTCTACCAAGTGGACTACAGCGCGGTCATATCGAAATACCTTGGCGACACCGCCAAGCATATCAAAGCCGCGTTCCAAGCCGCGCGTGACCATGGTGCGGTGCTGTTCTTCGACGAGGCCGACAGCCTGCTTTCCAAGCGCGTCGCCACCGGCGAATCCTGCTCCACCAGCATCAACCAGAACCGCAATTGTCTGATGCAGGAACTGGACCGCTTCGATGGCGTGGTGATCGTGACCACCAACTTGTTTGAAAACTACGACCCCGCGCTGCTTCGCCGTATCCAACGTCACATCAAGTTCCGCGTTCCAGACGCCTCCATGCGCAGGGAGCTGTTCGCCCTTCATCTCCCCAACCCGGACCGGGTGCGCGCGGATTACGCGGTTCTCGCGGAACTATCGAAGGGACTGAGTGGCGGGGACATCATGAACATCTGCCTCAATGCGATCTATGCTGGGAGCACCGATCTGGATCCGGAGCGTTGGTTGGTGACGCAGGCAATGATCGAGGGGGAGATCAAGAAGGCGCGGAAGGCGAAGGCAGAGCACACGGGGAAGATGGTCAAGAGCCGGAGAAAGATTGGGTTTCAGCCGAGTTGATCGGCGGAGAAATTGCTTTTAAGGGGGCCGGGGCGAGTTGGCTCTGGATGTGGAGCGGGGACGGGGTGCGAGGGGGTCTGATCTCTATGTCGATGGGGCGAGGTTTCTGACAGGGTTGTTGGAAAACACATTGAACATTTTCCAAACCCTCGCGAATGCGCCCTGCATGGTCGTGGCCCTGGCGGCGAATAGCCATGGGCCACGCACCCGCTTGATTGTTACTGAACCATCGGAACTCCCCGCATGATGCCGACTTCGCCGCCATCCAGATTCACAAATCCGCGTCCAATTAGATCGCTCACCACGAGTTTGACTGCGGCATCAAACTCAAGCCCAGCGAGTCTGGCGGACAGCGCCGGATCGAGCATCACGGAAGTCATTGACCTTGTTTCCGTTCCGGGAACAGGAGTTCCATTGGCAGCCACGGCGCCCGGAAGGGCCTGCACTCTCACGTTGGCGGAGCTCAGGAGCGGCGCAAACCAGCGCACGGGAGCACCTTTGTAGGGTGAACGAAGCGTGGCTGCTCCACGCACTTCCTCCCAGGCGAATGGCGGGCTTTTGGAGGCACTATTGTTGATCAATTTCTCGACGACGGACCCCGTGCGATTGGCGGGATTGCTTGAAAGGCTCAGAAGCGCCGATGCCATTCCTCCTTCAAGCCCCATCACTCCGTCACGCTCTATGAACTGAGGTTTGGACACCTGCAAACGGAAGCCCATCTGAGGACGAGGAAGTGGTCGCCCGTCTGGGCCGGTCGGGACGACATTCAGCGTTTCAAACTGGATCAGCGCCACAGGTCCATAAGCCTCCGCGCCCAGCACGGCTGTGCTCGGAATGGACTGCTCTCCACGTAGCAAAATGCCACGGGCTGTTACGGGTGCCGCAGGGGATGCCGCACCGCCTAACGATGGCAGGGCTGGGTTGGCTGTGCTTCCACGCACGTTGGTGGTCGTGGTAACGTTGTAGGCCAGATCGATTTTCACCGGAGCCTGAGCGTTGGCCTGGCCTGCGAAGATGCCTACCAGAGCCAAAGCACCGGCAAGGAAGCTGATTCTCATAGAGTTGGTCATTTTCATGGGTTCGTTGGGATTGGGGTTCGGATGTCTTTCACGTCACACGGCAAGATTGCCGCATCTGTGATCTCTTTGTTGTTTAGTCGGCTTTTCTGACAAAATTTTCTGCTGGAGGGTGCATCGGACTTTATGCAACCGCTTGCGGATACGTTCGGCGTAGTCGTGGGTGTCGTGGTTGTCCGGCGCGGTGGGCATGGTGGTTCATCCCCAGAGTTCGTTGAACATGAGTTGCTTCTCGGTCGCGTTCAGTGGCGAGCGGGCGACGGCGTTCCACGCGGCGGTGATGTCCGGGCGTGCCTAGCAACGCGCGATCTGGATGGCCAACTGATTGCGTGACGTCGAGCAGCTGATGGCAGGGAGCAAAGCGAATGCGGCTTCGGGTGAATTGGGCAGGTGCTCGCGGATGCGTTCGGCGTAGTCGTGGGCGTCGTGGTTGTCCGGCGCGGTGGGCATGGCGGCTCTTCCCCAGAATGCGGAGAACATGATATTCTTGATGGTCGGTTTCATGGCAGTTCCTCGCGGAGTTACTTGGATTGGAGAGCGGTTTTCATCAGCGGCACATCGCCGCTGTGTTTGTTTGCGGAGGTGCTGATGTTCTTGGCATCAATGGCAAAGATCCATGCGCCCCTGCTGGGTGTTGCCGTGGAGGTGAAAGTATTGTTGCGGAGCGTCACTCCATCGCAGCCTTGGATCGCGATTGCTGCTTCGCGGGCTTCGGTGATGTGATTGTCGCGGATGAGGATGTTGCCGCCGAGTCGGGAGTTCGAAAGGCAGGTGATGGGCGTCCATCCGCAGTAGATGATGGTATTGCCGCTCACCACCACATCCCGGGCTCCCACGCCAGAGATGGCCTCAATGTAGGTGAAGCCGACGTGAATGGCGTTGCCCGTGACATTCTCAAAATGGTTGTCGGCGATCCATCCACGAGTGCCGTTGAACTTCACTCCATGACCGCGCCCGCCGACGTGCCGGTTGTGGCGATAGACGAAGTCTTCGTTGCTAGGTTCATAGCGATAAACCAGCACACCTTTCCATGACTGCGACGATTCGCGTCCGAGTTTGTTTGCGATCTGGGCGAGGTCATCGCCGAGTTGCAGGCGCATGGCTTTCCGGCCCTCCGAGACCGTCCGCAGCGTGGTAATGGCAAAGCGCCCGGTGAGCGGGTCCACGAAGACGACGCGGTCAGCGTGCCGCAGTTCACTATTGGTCCATGAATCCGCCAAAAGGATGGCGTCAGGGCCGACGGCGCGGTCCACCTTCATGCGCAGTGCCTGATGCGCCGGGCCACCGTCATCGGCCAGGCATTCGTATTCACAGGCTTCCACCCATGCGCCGATGCGTCCGTTGTTCACTCCTGAGTGGCCTCCCTGGTAGTCGGCAGGCGTGCGGCACACCGCTTTCACGGCGAGCAAGCTCTGCGCGAAGTTGTCATTGCCCAGGCAAGGTCCACCTGGATGATCCACAAGCCGGATGTTGCTGAGCGTGCATTCCTCCGTGCCATCCATGCGGACGAAAGGCGAGCGATACAGCGTGATCACAGCGAGTGCGCCCGGCTCGTGATGCGGTAAGGCACTTGCCTTGACCGGACCAATGTAGAACTGCCCGTTCGCATTCGGCACTGGAGCAGCCTTGGCATCGCGTGCGGAGACAAAACCGCGACTGAGATGCCGGCCATGATGGTCAGGGTCCACGCGGTTGAGAAA
>JBILPY010000327.1:0-5293 GCA_044373575.1 Prosthecobacter sp.
GATCTCGCCAGATACGCCGGACTGCTTCCCAAGAAGCTCACCCTGGATGCGAAAAACCTGCTTGTTCCTGTTTATGGAGACGGCTTTTCCCCAACGACAGCAGCCCTTTGGGCAAAGATCTGGACGGGCAAGGTGGACCCACTCACAGGTATTTATACGGGAACGCTCACTCTTGAAGATCTCCTCGATCTCGATGGCGCTGGCAACAAACCAGCCGCCATCATCAAGCGCAAAGTCACCTTCCAAGGCGTGCTCTTTAACACTCTGGATGCCCTGAAGCCATTGGCCGCCGGCAATTTCCTACTCCCACCTCTGAATGCCAAACTCGAAACCATCCTCGCTGGTGACATCGAACTTGGAGATGTTTTCGAAATCTTGGGGCTCGGCGCTCCAGACCCCAATGCCATCTTCCCCGGCATCCCCGGAAGCTACACGATGGTGCTCGACGCCGATCCGACTGATGCATCACGAGATGCGAATGGTGAAGGAGGCGTGACCTACACGACTTTCATGAAAAACCTTCCAGCGGCGGGGTCCAACTCCACCTTCTCCATCACACCGAATCTCGGAAGCCTGACATTCAATGGCAAGACTCTACCACTGATCGCTGACGGCCGTCCGCTCCACCTGATCTACAGCAACGTCCACAGCTCCATCAAAGACAGCATAACCGTCACAGTGACTATCAGCCAAGTCACTGGACTACCAAACCATGTCTCACTCTTCTACACGCAAGTCTTGAGCGGCAGGGTTTTTGGAAGAACTGTCCCTTTGCCAGCCATCGCCGCCTATCCAAGCAATCAGCCTCCTGTGAAGGTGAAGTAAGCTGGGAAGTACTCCTTCAATCAAAAGCCCTCTGCTGATTATC
Organism: Prosthecobacter sp.; assembly: GCA_044373575.1. Lineage (GTDB taxonomy): Bacteria > Verrucomicrobiota > Verrucomicrobiia > Verrucomicrobiales > Verrucomicrobiaceae > Prosthecobacter. The sequence goes on from JBILPY010000327.1 coordinate 869, forward strand.
AGCAGAGGGCTTTTTCTTGGGCTCAAATCTGGCTCCAGAACACTCAGCGGAAATACCCCGTCACCTTCAGCTTCCGGCTGAAGAGCTTGTCTCCAGCAGCCACGAAGAGGAGATCGTGATCTTTGCCGGCAAACTCGCAGCTCACCACCTTGCCGTCGGCCACGGGCTTCGAGATCGTGCCTGCCAGACGCCCGGCGGGATCGAAGATCTGAATGCCGAGTTCCGTGGTGACAAAGACGCGCCCCTTGGACTCCGTCGTCGCGCCATCGCCAGCGGCAGATTCCTTGCCAACGGGCAGCCACATGGTCATGAAAGGCGCGCCGCCGGTCAGCGTGCCATCGTCCTCGATCCGCCAGGCCCAGACGTGCTTCCCACCGTATTCGGAGACGAAGAGCGTGCGTTCATCGGGGGAGATCGTGATGCCGTTCGGCTTCACCACGCAGCCCTGATCCGCCACGACGTGCCTCTTGTCCTTCGTGATGAGGTGGATCATCTGCGTGGGCGTCTCGGTGAAGTAAATATTCCCCTTGTTGCTCACAACAAGGTCATTGCACTTCACGCCGGTGAGCAGCACCTCCACCTCGCCCTTCATCGTGATGGCGATGATGCGCTGCTCCTTGTTGTGGCAGGCATAGAAGCGCCCGTCCGTTCCGATTTGCAGACCACTGATGCCAGGGAGGTTGTCCAGGAAAAGGTCCACCTTCCCCGTCGCGGCGTCCCACTTGTAGATCCCCTTCCCTGCCTTCACATCCGTGAAGAAAAGATTCCCCGCTGCATCGACACAAAGCCCGTCGGTAAAGGCGTAACCAGAAGCTGCCTCCTTCCATGGTTCAGAGTCGATGAGATACTCGTGCAGGGAGGTGTCCTGGGCGGTGGCCAGTAGTGGAAGAGCGAGGGCGGCGAGGAGGAGGCGTGGGGTCATGGTGGGGTTAGTTGTAAATGTCTTTGCGGTGACCAACATCCACAACAAGGACAACAAGTCTGCCGTCGTGAATTTCATAGATGATACGATAGTTGCCTGAACGGATGCGCCAGAGCCCGGATGAACCTTTGAGCTTCTTGCAGCCGGGAGGTCTGGGTTGGTTGGATAGAAGGTTGATCTCCGCCTGCAATTGAATCTGGACAGCTTTCTCCAACTTACAGAAGGTGCGCTCGGCTGATTTGGTAAACTCGACGCGATAGCTCATGGCAGCAGTCCGCACTTTTGCTGAACTTCCTCCCACGGGATCGGATCTCCACCTTCCGCGAGCGCTGCTTCTGCGGCGGCAATGTCAGCGGCATCCTCTGACTCTGCTCGCTTTTGTTCCAGCCAGTCCACGAGCTGCCAAAACTCGCGGGCAGGCAGGCTTTCGATGGCCTTTTCGATTTCAAGAACTGTGCTCATGAGAAACAAATAGAGTCAGCACCAGGAAGCGGCAATGCCGAAATCCGATCACTTCTTCCACAGCCAGCGCAGCGTATCCGGCAGCATGGCCGCACCGTGTTTGCCGTTGTGGGTGCCTTCACCGAGCACGAACTGGTAATCATAACCCGCGAACTTCAGCGAAGCCGCCATGTCCTGATTCGCCAACGGCCAGTTGCCGAACTGATTATCGAGATCGTTTCGACCATCCTGGAGGAAGACCTTGAGCGGTTTCTTGTCTGTCTTACGCACCAGCGCTGCATACACATGCCCGCCGCGGATGTTGGTGAAGCTGCCGATGTGGCTCACGACCTTGCGAAACTCATTCGGACGCTCCCAGGCCACGGTAAAGGCACAGATGCCACCGCTGCTGTTTCCACAGATGGCCCGTTCATCGGGATTCGTCGTGAGATTGTAGTCCTTCGCCACAGCAGGCAGGATTTCCTCCAGCAGGAAGCGCGCGTAGAGGTCGCCCAGCGAATCATATTCGAAGCTGCGATTGCTGCGTGGCTTGTCCTTCGGGTCACTCGTCGGGAAGACGCCCGGCTGGATGAAGATGCCGATGGTCACCGGCATCTCGCCTTTGGAGATGAGATTGTCGAAGACGACAGGCGCACGGAACTGCCCGTCGCGCTTCACGAAGCCCGCGCCATCGCAGAAGACCATCACGGCGGCGGGTTTGTCCTTCTTGTATTGTGCCGGTACATAGACCCACCAGTCACGCGTCGTGCCGGGGAAGATTTTTGAGTCCTTCCAGACTGGCATTTGGATCACCTCACCCTTGGGCACGTCCGCCTTTTCCTGGGAGTCCGGCCCGAGCACATACTGATCATCCTGCGGTGCGGCCTGAAGCGGCTGATGGGCGATGGAACAAAGGGCGATGGCGGCAAGACAGAGGGAGAGTCGTTTCATGAGTGCGGTGGGCGAAACAAAACGCGCCCTGCCAGCACATGTTACAGGGCATCAGACCGCGATTCATGGGGTGAAAATTCCCGTTGGGAAAAGCCAATGCCTCGCCTAGTGTCGCCACGGGTCGGCCGGAGTGGTCGCTCGTCGGTCCAGCTTTGGCTGGGCGCGGACGAGAGGAAAGTCCGGACACCGCAAGGCAGCGTGCCGCGCGCAAGCGTTGGAGGTTCTGGGGCAACCCAGGGCAATGGAAAGTGTCACAGAAAACAAACCGCCTTCTGGCAACAGAGGGTAAGGGTGAAAAGGCGGGGTAAGAGCCCACCGCTCCGACAGTAATGAAGGAGGCATGACAAACCCCACGCGGTGCAAGACAGAACAGGAGAAACGGCCCGCCTGGCCGCAAGTCCCCGCGAGGGGATGGATAACTCCGGGTAATAGTCGCATCCTGCGCAAGCAGGAGACGGCTCCGCGAGGAGTCGCCAGATAAATGACCACGCCGGAGGCCGAAAGGCCGAGGGCACAAAATCCGGCTTATGAAGGCCGACCCACTCTTCTCCTTTCTCATCGCCACCGGTGAAACGCCCCGCCCCCGCCGCCAAACCTCCGCCTCTGCCCGATGACCCGCTCTCGGCAGCCTTCCTTGAATTCATGGAAGTAGAGCGGCGCTCCTCACCCCGCACGCTGGAGAACTACGACCACGCGCTCAGCGAGTTCCGCCGACGTCACAAGGCTTTCGCCACCTGGCAGGACCTCACCGCCGATGACTTCCGCCAGTATCTCTTCGAGCAAATGAAGCGCGAACTCGGCCGGGCCACCATCCGGCTGCACTTCGCCGCCCTGCGCTCCTTTTTCAAATGGCTCACCCGCCGCCAGGGCTGGAAGACGAATCCCCTGCTCGATGTGCAGCTCCCGAAGCAGGAGAAAAAACTCCCCGTCGTGCTCACCCTCACCCAGGTGGACGACATGCTCTCCCTGCCGATGAAACTGCCCAAGAGCCCGCGCTCCCCCGCCTGGGGCCCCGAGCGCGATGCCGCCATCCTGGAGCTCTTTTACTCCACCGGCATGAGGTTGGCCGAGCTGGCATCCATCAATGTCGAAGACGTGGACGCCTACAGCGATACCATCCGCGTCATCGGCAAAGGGCGCAAAGAGCGGCTCCTCCCCGTGGGCAGTCCCGCCATGGTGGCCATCCAGCGCTACCGGCAAAAAGCCGGCGTCCACAGCGGCCCCCTTTTCCTCAGCAAACTGCGCAAACGCATCACCAATCAGGCCATCGCCGATGTCGTGGACAAATACTGGAAAGCCAGCGGCATGCCCATCCACGTCACCCCGCACAAGCTGCGCCACAGCTTCGCCACCCATCTGCTGAACAACGGCGCGGATCTGCGCAGCGTGCAGGAGCTGCTCGGCCACGCCAGCCTCAGCACCACCCAAATCTACACCCACGTCTCCACCCAGCGGATGAAGGAAGTCTATGAGGCCGCGCATCCGCGGGCTTGATGGCTCGATTCAGCAGGGTTGCGGGATTCCGCTCATGGGTGTGGCGGGCCAGAACGGCGCCCAGAAAGCCCGTCCCATGCTCCTGGCGTCTCGTGCATGGCTCGGGCCTTCAGCCCTCACCCAAAACGAGTTGAGGGTGACTCGATCACCTGGGGCTGATCGCCCCAGGCCGGTATGAGCCGCGCCGTTGGCGCTGACATCATTCCGGCGACACACCCGAACAGCACGAGTTGAAAACTCGTTTTACCGCCGCAGTGCGTTGATCAGCTCGTCCACCTTGTTGATCAGGGTCTGGATCTGCGGCTGGTGAGCAGCACGTCTCCAAGTCTCCCGTCTGGTCCGGTCACGGCACGCGTTGCTCGCGCGAATTGCCTATTTCATCAATAGGCAAAGTAAAGTAAGCGCTGGTTAAAGACAACTTTGCTGCCGCTAAACCAACCCCGACGCGTGCCAAGCTCGTTTCAGCCCCTGCCAAAGCCGTTTCAGCGCCGTTTCAGCTCATTTCTGCAGATGCTCAGTCCATTTCAGCACGCGCAGAGCTCATTTCAGCACCTGCATAAACCATTTTGACACGTGCATAAATCATTTCCGCACGTGCGTAAATTATTTCAACACGT
>JBILPY010000328.1:0-5281 GCA_044373575.1 Prosthecobacter sp.
CAAAGGTGTAGTAGCCAGGAGCCAGCGTGTAACTGCGGGTGATGCTGGTGGCGGTGCTATTATCGCAATGGTCGATGTAGCTGAGGTCTTCCGCCCAATCGACGTTGCCACGATTGTTGTAGGTGTGGAAGTCGGTGCCGTCATTGTCCCAACCGCGCCAGAGGGTGAAGCTGGGGAACATGGAGATGACTTCAGCAAAACCGCTGGTGCTGGCGATGTCAGGCACTGTGGCGTCGCGGGCCATGGTGATGTTCATCGTGATGTGGTCTCTCACATGCACGGCGGCCCAGCGGCTGGTGTGGGTCCAGCCCACGGGACTAGTGCCCTGACCAGGATTGCCAAAAAGGCTGTTATCTTCCCAGCTCCAGGCTCCGACATGGTTCGAGAAGCTGCCGCTGTCACCACGACCGATGCTGATGAGATGCGCATAGCCGATGCCGCCAGCAACGGGGTCTGCTGCCAGGATGTTCGAGGCAGCACGTGTACTGTAAGTAGCTTTGTAACCTTGGCGGGCAGTGTTGTTTGAAGACGCATTGCTGCCGAGGGCGAAGGTGTAATCACCGGCTGGCAGACGCCAGGTGCGGGTGATGGTTTCCGCCGTAGAATTGTCCACATGATCGACATAGCGGATGTCTTCCGCCCAGGCCACGTTGCCACGGTTGTTGTAAGTGTGGAAGTCGCCGCCGTCATTGTCCCAACCGCGATAAAGCGTGAGGCTGGGGAACATGCTGCTGGTGTCAGCAAGACGATTTGGATTGTCCACGCTCGGCCATGGCACGGTGGCATCACGCTCCAGGGTGAGAGAGAAAAAGACTTCCTCAGTGAGCTTCGCCGCCACCCAGTTGCTCGTGTGGGTCCAGCCGACGGGCTGAGCGCCCTGGCCGGGATTGCCGAAGAGGGCGTTGTCTTCCCAGCTCCAAGCGCCGACGTGGCTCTTAAAGCTGCCGGTTTCATCCGCGCCAGCGACGACGGTGAAGGCGTAGCCAATACCGCCTGCTGGCAGAACTGGATCGGCTTTGCCAGAGCCGCTGGTGCTGAAGCTGATCTTGTAGCCCTGGCGATTCGTGTTTGTCGCAGGAGCATTGCTGCCGAGGGCGAGCGTGTAGTCTCCAGCACGCAGGAAGTAGGTGCGGGTGACGCTGGTAGCCGTGGAGTTGTCGAGGTGATCCACATACTGGATGTCCTCAGCCCAACTGACGTTGCCGCGATTGTTGTAGGTGTGGTCATCGTCACCATCGTTGTCCAAGCCACGGAAGAGCGTGAAGCTGGGGAACATGGAGGCGGTGTCGGCGAGTCCATTCAGTTCTGGAGGAGCTGCACCCCAGGGCACGCTGGCATCACGCTCCATGGTGATGGTCAGGACGGTGTCGTTTTGCACGCTCACAGCGGCCCAGTTTGAGGTGTGCGTCCAACCGACGGGATCTGTGCCCTGGCCAGTGCCACCAAAGAGGCTGTTGTCTTCCCAACTCCAGGCACCGACATGCCCGCTGAAGCTGCCATAGCTATTTCTGCCGAGCGTGACCTGATGCCCGTAGCCAATGCCACCTGCCGCCGGATCACCGGCAGTATAGGTGAAGACGGCTGCGGAGACCGTGCCGACGAGGCCATAGACGGTCGCGTCTGGCGTCGGAGTCTGGCCGGCGTAGTTGGCACCACCGACGGCGATCGTATAGTCACCCGCTGTTAGGTAGAGCGACTTGGTCACCGTGCCATCCGCATTGCCATCACCGACGACGCCAGGAGCAGCGCCAAACAAGGTGGAATCACCATCTGCGATGTGGGTCACATAGGTGAAGGTGCTCAGACCGTCCGCGGCTTCGAAGTTGAAGACAGGGCCGGTTTGGTTGTCACCACCAATGCGCCAGGTCTTGAGGGCATGGAAGCTGCCTTCTGTCGCATACCCGAGAGTGGCCCGGTAGGCGGTGGTAATGGCAGAGGTGTCATAGTCGGCACTGCCGGGGGCATTCGTGATCGGTGCCACATGGGCCAAGCCACGATAGAGGGAGAAGGCGGGTTTGATACTGCTGTTCCGAGTGTCGCCATTGGTAGAGCCGCTGAAGGTGATCGTGAAGTAGCCTGGCGTCGTCACATTGAATCGGTAATAGCGCAGCTTGTGGCTGTCGCCGTGATCGGCGTCGGTGCCGTCAGCCCAGCCAAAGTTGCTGGTGACGGTTTGGTTGCTGATGGTGATGGATGCCGCTCCTGGCGCGATGGTGCCGAAGTTGCGCGATGCAGCTCCGCTGCCGTAGGTGATGTGAGCCGAGGCTGTGCCGCTCATGAGAAGCAGCGCCGCCGAGGCGATCACGTTGAGGTGTTTGAGTTTCATGGGTTGTTTCGTGGTCGTTGTGTTTTGGGTTTGTGGTTCAGCTAGTGGAAAGGTTTGGGAGAGTGGTTCGCACAGTCCTCTGTGCGGGGATTGGGAATCTGGGAGCGCTCGTGCCGCACAGGGGACTGTGCGGACCACTTTGGGCCTGCGGTTCACGGCCCCGTCCTCCCGAGTTCGACGCTGCCAGACAGCAGCTTCGTGGTAGTCGCCGTGGTCTTTGGAGAAGCCGTCGGCATCTCGGCGAGGTTGAAGAAGCCGTAGCCTTTCTGACCCGTGCCATCATCGACGATCATGCCGGTGAAGGTGGCACTGCGGGTCAGATCCCGGTTCGGTGTGATGCTGGTATCGCTGTCCTTCAGCGTGAAGCTGCCGCTGAAGCTGCCCGTCGTGCCAGCGGTGAAAGTAGTGCCACTGCCAGGCGTGACAGTCAGCTTGGCGAGGCCGGGATTGCTCGCAGGTGGCTGGACCTTTGCCGGGCTGCCTTTCTGAATTTCAAAGGCCGTCCAATCGAGCCGCGTCACTGGATCAGGCGCACCGCCTTCGCGGAAAAGAAGCTGAGCATTACCAGCACCTGCCGTGAGTCCCAGGGCGATGCCATTCAGCGGCGGAATGACATACGGCCTGCCGATGGTCTCCAGCGTGAGCGGCCCGAAAGTGCTCTTGTAACTGCGCGTCACCGCCGTCTGCTCATGTTTGAACCAGCTCAGGCTCGATGCATTGAGCGCTCCGCCAGTACCGATGTTCAGCGTGCCGAGCAGAGAACCTGTTCTGGCATAAAGCAGGGAGAAAACAGGCACGTTGCCGCCTTCTCCGACAATCCCGGAGAGCGTGACGGGAGCTGCACCATCTGCAAGTCGGACGACCCCGCTGACAGCCCCTTTCGTCGAGACTCTGAAAGCACCGACGCTGTGACCTTTCGGGTTCGCATCATTGGTCAAATCACCCGCAGTCAGCTTCATGGCGAGCGTGTAGTTCCCGACATACGGCGTGAATGAACTTGCTGGCAGCGCGGCGGTCAGTGTGAGAGGATTCGTGCCATCGGTGAGAGTGGCAGTGAGGCTGCGGCTGGCACGCAGGAGCGTGAAGCTGAGGTTCAGCGTGTTTTGATTCTTTCGCACGATGCTGCAGCTGCCGGTCGGGTCAGTGTCTGGGAGCATGACGAGGGTGCCTTTCAGCGGATGACTCACGGTGCCGAGCACGAGGGTGCCGCTGAAGGCTCCGAGGTTCGTTGTGGTGAGCGTGAGGCGACCGCCGAGGTTGTTGTTCAAAGCCAGCCCGCTTTGGCGGGGGATGATGCCTTGATAAGTGCCCAAAGCGCTGGTGGGATACGACTGCACCACCATAACCTCCTCTTTGGCCAGGCCGTTGCCCGCAGCATTGAGCGCGCTGGCTTTCACGGTGAAGCTCTTCGCCACGGTGGGTTTGCCGGTGATCAAACCTGTGATCTCATTGTAAGTCAGGCCTGTGGGCAGGCCGAGGATGCTAAATTTGGTCGGCCCATTCACCGCGTCGAGCTGCCAACTGTAATTCTGACCGATGACCGCATCGGGCAGATTCAAGTCGTTCATCACAGGCCAGAGATTCACACTCAAAGCCACGACATCACTGGTGACGCTGGTGGCCCCATTGGAGACGACCACGCTGTAGCTGCCGATGTCCTGCGCCCCGACTCCGCCGAGCAGCAGCGTGGCTTTGTCGGCCCCGCCGATGAAGGTGCTGCCACGCTTCCAGCGGTAGCTGAGATTGTTCCCCGTGGCGGTGACGCTGAAGCTGACGTTCGTGCCTTCGTTCGCGGTTCTGCCGACAGGCTGCGTCGTGATCACCGGCGGCGGCACGACGTTCAGCGCGACGACATTGCTCGTGCGGTTGCCGTAGGTGTTGCTGACGACGACGCTGTAGTTTCCTGAGTCACCCGAGACGGTCACGGGGATGGTGAAGCTAGGCGAATTCGTGCCGACATTCGTTGTCCCGCGTTTCCACTGGTAACTGATGCCGAGGCCCTCCGCGACAACCGTGAACGTCGCGGGAGCGCCGGGCACCACGGCCAGGCTTTGCGGCTGTTCCGTGATCTTGGGCGGACCATCCACGATGCCTGGATTCGGGTCATCGCCATTCAAAACGCTGTCTTCATCTTCATCGCCACCAAAACGAGGCCCGGTGCTGGGAAGCACGCCCATGAAGGTGATCGCATCACCAGAGTTGAGCGTGGCAAGGAGAGCTGCGCGAGTCATCGTGCCTCCCGCGATGCTGTCGTTTTGATAAACTGTGCCCGTCCAGCGCATCACACGCTGCGTGCTACCGATGACACCGCGCACGACGAGATCGCAGTCGCCCGCAGTGGTGGCTGCGCGAGCTTCGAGCAAAGCGATGTCTGCGATCACAGCGCTCTCGGTGCGGTTTGCCGCCGTCACCGTACGGCTGTAGCCAACGGTGCGCGCAGTGCCGGTATCGAAGCATTGGATGAAGGCAGTGACGTCTCGCAGTTCCTGAACGGTGTCGAGGTTCGCCAGCACATACGGATGCACCGTGGGAAGCATGGAGGTGCCGCCTGTGCCATCGTGCAACATGCCAAAGCCACTCACGGAAATGGCTCCTGCACGCGAGTCGAAAAGCATGCGCTGATAAGTCGTGCGCAGCGGTGGGGTCTTCACTGGCTGGCTGAGCCCTGACTCCTGCGGCAGGTCGATGTTATGATCCGTGCCCTCTGGCAGCAGATGGCAGACGTTGCAGTGGGACTTCGCGTGATTGTTGAAGAGATCGCGTCCCGTGATCGGATTCCCCGTGCCGAAGCTCGTCGGCAAACTGCGGTCGAGATTGCGATTCGGGTTCGAGTGATGAACGAGCGACTTCAGGTATTCGGCGAGGTCGTCCATGTCTTCAGCGTCGATCTGTGAGCCCCCCATCAGGTTGTCAAAAGTGGAGTTGAAGCTTTGCAGCGTCGGCTTGTCACCCCGC
>JBILPY010000329.1:0-5258 GCA_044373575.1 Prosthecobacter sp.
GGCCGAAGATCCTGCGGGATCAATTCGCCCTGGAGCAGGGCCGCGCTGGCATGATCGCCGTCTTCACCGTACAGATCGCCTCACTCTTCGGTGCTCTCCTCGGCGGTTTGCTGGCAGATCGACTCATGCGCCGATCACTTCGTGGGCGCATCTTTGCCAGTGCCCTTGGCATGGTGCTCTTCCTGCCCGCGCTCTTTGGTGTCGGTCATGCGCCCACCATCACACTAGCCGTGCTCGCTCTCGCGGTCTTCGGCCTCGGCTGGGGCTTCTTTGACTGCAACAACATGCCCATCCTTAGCCAGATCACGTGCCCCGAAGTCCGCGCCACCGGCTACGGCATCATGAACATGGTCAGCATGAGCTTCGGCGGCCTCGGCGACAAAGGCTACGGCGCTCTCCGAGATCGCGGCATCGCCATCGACTACATCTTCGGCGTTTTCGCCGGCATCGCCCTGCTCTCGATCATTGTCGTCCTGCTCATCCGCCCGAAGGAAAACTGATTTCTCATCCAACGGGCATCAGTTCCGGCACCGGATCACCGAACGGCAGGATCGGCATGGGGCGGCCTTGGAAGTCATCGAAGGTATCGTCGGGGTTGATGCCGAGGTGCTGGTAAACGGTCGCCCAGAGATCGTTCGGGCTCATTGGGCGTTCGGTGGGATACTCGCCGCGTGCGTTGGTGGCACCGATGACCTGCCCGGTGGCCATGCCGCCGCCGAAGACGATGTTCGACATCGATTGAGGCCAGTGATCCCGCCCCGGCTGGGCCACTCCCGTTTGTGTGCCGGTCTGCGTGTTGATCTTCGGCGTGCGGCCAAACTCACCCGTGACCACCACCAGCACATCCTTCTCCAGACCCCGGGAATAAATGTCCTCGATCAGTGCCGCCACTGCCTGATCATAGACCGGCATCCGCCAGCGGCAGTCGGCGAACATGTCGCAATTCACCGCGTGGCTGTCCCAGTTGTAGGTGCAGTTTTTCGGGATCGTTTTGGTCGGGAAAGGATTCTCCCAGACCATCGTCACAAAGCGGCAGCCCGCCTCCACGAGACGACGCGCCAGAATCCCGCGTTGTCCGTAGGCCGACCAGCCGTAGCGCTCGCGCAGCTTCGTCGGTTCCTGAGAGAGATCGAAGGCCCGTTGCACCTGTGGCGTCGTCAGCATCGAGAAAGCCTGCTGACTGAAGCTATCCATCGCCTCCATCAGGCCGCTGCGATCCATGTCCCGCCGAAGCTTGTCCATGCCAGAGAGCAAATGCATCCGGTCATCCAGCCGAGTCTCCATGTCCGAGGTCAGGCCGATGTTCTCCACCTTGAAGTCCTTCGCGCTCGGGTCACCGGCGACGAGGAAAGGCGTTGTCGAAGGCCCGAGATAGGCCGAGCCGAGCGAAAAGGTATCGATCCCGCTGCGTCCACGATCCACGCCCGCCACGCATACCGGCATCGCTTGGTCGGCACGTTGCAGCTTGCGGTTAATGATCGACTGTACACTCGGCGCATCATTCACAAAGCCCACCGGCAGCGCCGGATTCCGGCCTGTCATGAAGCGCTTGTGCCCGCCGCCGTGGTCGGAGAATTCATGATGGATGCTGCGGATGATGTTAAATTTGTCCGTCAGCTTCGCCTGCTGCGGGAAAAGCTCACAGATCTGCGTGCCCGGCACCTTCGTGCGGATCGGATTCAGCACGCCGCGATACTCCACCGGCGCGTTCGGCTTCATGTCATAGCTTTCGAGCTGCGACATCCCGCCCGGCAGCCAGACAAAGATCACCGACTTCTCCTTCAGCTTCCGCCCACTGTTTTTGGCGATGCTTTCCGCCCTGAGGAAGTCACTCATCCCCAGCCCCAGCGTGCTCAGCGACCCGATCTCCAGAAAACTCCGCCGCGAAAGCGGGCCGCGGCAGCGATGAAATGGGGCAGGGGAGTTTGGCATGAGAAAAGTGATCAAGCAACGCGTCACCACTCGCTTCTATTGCAGATCTGGGCGGTCAATCATTCAGAGGGAAAGGCATCTGAACAGAGGCCCGTAAGTAACTCATGCTCCCGCGCTTGATTCCCACGGCCTGTCTCGTCCTCCTCTCCACACTCCATGCTGCTGATCCGGTGGCGAAGCCAGTCGAGCTGGATGCCGCGAAGTTCCCCTCCATCCAGGCTGCTTTCGATGCCCTGCCGGCTTCCGGGGGTGTGGTAAAGCTTCCTCCCGGCAAGACGGAGATTCGTGAGCCTCTCGTCATCAAGACCGAAGACACCCGCATCATCGGCTCCGGTGCCTCGACTTGGATCAAGAACCTGAATGAAGAGGGCAAGCCCGCCCTCATCCTCCGCCCGCCGACACTTGATCAGGACAAAAAGGCGCGACTCTGGCGCGTGCAGCTCGCCGACTTCCGCATCGAGGGGCAGGAGAAAAGTGGCGACGGCATCTTCGCCGAGGGCATCCAGGAGATTTATCTCGAAGGCATGAGCATCGACCACCATGGCGCGCATGGCATCCACCTCGTCGATTGCTTTGAAGACCCACGCATCGCCGACTGTATCATCACCTACAACAAAAAGTGCGGCATCGAGATCGTGAACTGCCACGACATCGTCGTGAATGCCAACCACTTCGAGGAGAACCAGGACGCCCTCCATTGTACCGACAGCTTCAACCTCTGCATGAACGGCAACAACGTCGATGACCACCTCCGCCACGGCGTCGTCATCGAAAACACCTACGGCTCCGTCGTCAGCGGCAATATGATCGAGGAATGCAATGGCACCGCCATTATCCTGGATCGCGACTGTTACGGCATCACTCTCAGCGCCAACGTCATCGCCCATCATCTTGAGGGCGGCATCGACCTGCGGGATGCGCATGGCTGCTCCGTCAGTGCAAACACCATCGTGCTCGCCCACAAATTTGGTGTCCGTGTCAGCAAGGACAGCGGGCGTCATGCCATCACCGGCAACAGCTTCACGAATACCTACATCGGCGGCGGCCTCGACAAGCGCCCTGCGGAAGGCCCCACCCCCATGCATATCGACGAAGGCAGCGGCATATTCATCGATGGTGGTCAGGACTGCGCCATCACCGGCAACACCTTCACCGGCCTCAGCACCATGGCGGTCTGGAGCACGAAAGGCAGCGCCGGACTGCTGGTGACAAACAACGTCTGCTACGACTGCGGGCGCAAGCTTCCTAAAGGCGGCCTTTGGATCGATGTAAACGCAAGCGTGGAGTCCCTCATTAAAGATAATTTGACCCGCAGGTGATTTACCCGAATCTGGAACAGCCAAATGCTCGACCTGCAACGTTACAAAGAAGGAAGTCTCCGAAGCGAAGTTCACTTTACCCGAGTGGCTTTGTGGGCGCATCTCGCATTGGGAGGCGTGGCAGTCGTCCTGCTGCTGTTTCATGAGGTCTTCCGCTGGGCCGCCTGCGCTGGCCTCTGGTATCTCATTTCTGTCCTGCTCATCACCGGCATTCTCTCCGGCATGGCTGTCTGTCGCTGCTTGCTTGCCCTGTTCTTCTTTATCTTCACCATTGGTGGCATCATTTTCCTTGGCCATGTGCTGCCCGAGTTGAAGCCCGAGCAGCCACCGCTCATCCCTCATTCGCTCCTGCCTCTCTGGCTCGGGCTGGTCAATGTCACTTATGCGGCGGGCGGAATTTTCTTCCTGCTCAACGTGCGCATTCGCAAAGCCTGCGACATCGGCTTCAAGCTCTGGTAGCTCCAAAGACACGGCTGGCGTCATTGCTTTGTATCTTGTCAGGTCGCGCCTCGGGGCACATCATCCCGCTGCGAATCCCACCCCCACTCTTTCCTGACCATGGCCGACACGCCCCTCCTGCGCATCCGCGATTTGAAGATCGACTTCCGCCGCCATGGCTCCCCGCCCACACAGGCCGTGCGTGGCATCAGTCTCGATCTCGCCCAGGGCGAATCCATCGCCATCGTCGGAGAAAGCGGTAGCGGCAAAAGCGCCACTGCCCTTGCTCTCGCGCGGCTCCTCCCCGAGCCGCAGGCCAGCATCACCGCCACCGAGCTCAGCATCGCCGGGCATCACGTCCTGAAAATGAGCGAGAAGGAACTCCGCCAGGTGCGCGGCAAAGAAATCGCCTACGTCTTCCAAGAGCCTACCACCTCGCTGAATCCCGTCCTCCAGGTCCGCACCCAGATCGGCGAGGCCCTCGCCCTGCATCGTCCTGAAGTAAAAGACCGCGAGGCCGAGATCCTGCGCTGGCTCACCAAAGTCGGCATCACCGAGCCCGAGAAGCGCCTCCGTGCCTACCCGCATGAACTCAGCGGCGGCATGCAGCAGCGCGTCATGATCGCCATGGCCCTCTGCTGCCAGCCAAAGCTCCTCATTGCCGACGAACCCACCACTGCGCTCGATGTCACCATCCAGAAGCAGATCATGGAGCTGCTCGCCACCCTCCGCCGGGATCTCGACATGAGCATGATCCTCATCACCCATAACTTCGGCATCATCCGTGGCGTTGCTGACCGCGTCGCTGTCATGTTCCGCGGGCAGATCGTCGAGACCGGCCCCACCGAGCAAGTCCTCTCCCACCCCCAGCATCCCTACACGCAGGCATTGCTGGATTGCGTCCCCCGCATGGGTGCCAAGCAAGCCCGCCTCCGCACCATCGATTACTCAACCCTGGGGTAAAGCGATTCTCCAAATCGTAACATGTCTGGTCAGGAGTAGAATGGCAGGGGGAGAGGTGGTCTGCCCGATGGTCTGCGGCCACTTGCCTGGCAAGGATCATGCCTTCCCATTTGCCCAGCAGCCCAAGCACCGCTAAACGCTGTTCCTCATGTCCACGCTTACCATCCAACCCCGCGCCCGCATCTTTCACGGTCACGTCTGGGTTTACGCCACCGAGATCAAAGCCCGCCTCGGCGATCCCCAGCCCGGTGATGTGGTGCAGCTCCAAGATGCACGTGGCAAGCCCATGGGCAGCGCCATCTACAATCCGAAGTCCCAGATCAGCGCCCGCCTCTTTTCCTACCGCCGACAGGACCTGGATCTCGATTTCTTCACCCGTCGCATCGAGCGTGCACTGCGCGTGCGTGAGGCGGCTGGTCTGGATGTCCGCCTTTGCCGCGTCGTCTGGAGTGAGTCCGATGGCATCCCCGGTGTCATCATTGACCGCTATGGCGACTGTCTCGTGTTGCAAACGCTGACCCTGGCCATGGACATGCGGCAGGATTTGATCGTGCAGGCGCTGCAAACCATCTTCAACCCCACCTGCATCGTGCAGCGCAATGAGGG
>JBILPY010000330.1:0-5251 GCA_044373575.1 Prosthecobacter sp.
TGTCGCCGGAATGGTGAAGAGGAATGGCGAACCGGGACGCACACCAAAGACATTCGCGCCATTGATGCGCGGCGTCGGCGGAGCAGCGGGCGTCAAAATATAGGGTGCGACGAGAGCGGGGACAGGTTCACCACTGGTTTGAAAAGTCTTTGCCGTCGCCGTCTCAAATTTTGCGTCCGCCCAGTCGGCGAAGTCGTCGTTGTCGCCGTCCTCCGCATCACCGACTTTCAGCAGTAGCTGCTTCACTCCAGCGACGCTGACTTCGCACGCCTTTGCCGCTTCGTTGGTGCGCATCACGCCACTGCGCCAGAGCATCCGACCATCGCCGATCACGAAGAACTCGATGCTCGTTCGTGACGAACCGCGCTTGGAGTCATCCGCACCCACTTGGGCCGAGAATGCCGTGGCCTCGCCGTTCAGATGGACGTTCAACACACTTTCCGCAACCGTGCCGACGCCCCGTTCAAATCGCTTCGCGGCGATGCTCAGCGGCTTGCCTTCCTCCGGTTTTTTGGCCGCGCATTTGTTCTTTTGAGCCTTGCCCCAGCCTTGGATGACAGGAGTCAGGTTCAGATCATCGAGCCAGACCGTCTCGGCGGATGCGATGGTGGGGGCAAAACCACCCAGAAGAACGCAAAGTCCAATCGGTGCGCTGACCTTCGCACTGGTGATTTTTGCCTCAGTCCTTCTGGTTGCCGGAGGGGCTAAGAAGTGACGAAGGGCTGGCATCACAAGGGATCGGAGGCTTATCTTAGTGTGTTTCATTGATGAGAGGAAATCAGAAGATATGGGGTTCAACGGCTACGTCCACGGGCGATGTCGGCTTTGAGCGCGGTGAAGAGTTCTTTGGCTTTGTCTGGCTCCTGCGAGAAGAGATTCGTGACCTCGCTGGGATCGGTGCGGAGGTTGTAGAGCTGGAATTTGCTATTCGGGCCTTTGCCGGTGGTCTCGACGATGTGGTCCGGGGTGAGGGTGCCGTCTTGCGCGACATAGACGTCTGAGGGCAGGATGAGTTTCCAGTCGCCCTCGCGGATGGCGAGCGTGTACGAGCCGTAATTCACATGCACCATGCCGTGGCGGATGGGCTTCGCGGGCTTCTCGCCGAGCAGCAGCGGGGAGATGTCGAAACTGTCATCGCCAGCATCGCTCGGGAGCTTTTCGCCGATCAAAGAAGCCACCGTGGCGAGCATGTCGGCGAAGCAAATCAACTCGCCGCACGAACTGCCCGCCTGGATCTTGCCCGGCCAACTGGCGATGAAGGGCATGTGGTGTCCGGCTTCGGTGAGGGCGCCTTTCATGCCGTTCCATGGGCCGGCGGCGCGGTGACCGAACTTCTCGATGTCCTGTGCATACCAGACCGGGCCGTTGTCGCTGGAGAAAAGAACGAGCGTGTTGTCCTTCAGCTTCAGCTTGTCCAAAGTCGCCATCACCTGGCCGATCATCGCGTCCACGTTCATCACATAGTCGCCGTATTGCCCCGCGCTGCTCTTGCCTGCGAACTCGCCCGCCGTCGCCCACGGCGCATGAGGCGCGGGGATGGCGTAGTAGAGGAAGAATGGGGCGCTGTTGTTGGTGGGTGGTTCTGGGTTCTGGGTTTGCTTTTCGAGCCACGCATCCGCCTTGCTGGCGAGGGTGGAAAGGTAGCCCTCGAACTTCCAATCCGGTGCGGCCAAGCCTTTGCGCCAGTGTGCTCCCTGCGTCTGCGGATTCGTCACTCCTTCGCCAGGATGGTCATCGATGGTCTCGGTTGGCGCGACGACGAAGCGTTTGTTTTCGATCCACGCATAGGGCGCTTGTTCCGGCGCATCGAAGCCGAAGTAATAATCAAAGCCAAAGTCCAGCGGCGTCATCTTCAGCGTGCCATCCGCCTCGGTCTTCGTGGACATGCCCTGATGCCACTTGCCCACGCAAGCCGTCGCGTAACCCTGCCGCTTAGTCAGCGTCGCGAGATTCAGCCGACCCGGCTCATGCTGAAGCTGCGGCTGCGGAAAGTGCTTCTTTTCCAGGGCGCTCAGGTCGCCCTTCTTCGTCCGCTTCGCCGAAGCCGAGTTCCAATTGCGATACGGCATCCGCCCGCTCAGCAAGCTATACCGGCTCGGCACGCAGATGGACCCTCCCGCATGTGCGTCGGTGAAACGCATCCCTTCCGCAGCCAGCCTGTCGATGTGGGGCGTCGCGATCTTCGATTCGGGATTGAAGCAGCGTGGATCGCCATAGCCCATGTCATCGACGAGGATGATGAGGATGTTGGGCTTTGGCTCGGCAGCGGCAACGAATGAAGCGCAGAGGACCCAGAGGGCGGCTAGGAGGGTGAGGGTGGGTTTCATGAGTTGGTTCTGGCTTGTTTCAGCTTGTTATCAAAACCACGAAAGAATCAGCGGCGAAGGTGGCCGATGTAAGAAGGAGAAAAAGAAGCGGTCTCATGGTGTCTGGGATTTCTTCCTCACCATGTTGCCGCTCAGGCTGGTCTCGCTTCCGTGGTCAATGATGGGTGAAGTTGTAAAGTTCCCGTGAATGATGTTGGCCTTGGCACCAGCGGCGATTTCGAGTGTGCCATTCGCATGCGTGTTGCCCGTCCAGATCCACTCGCTGGCGTTCAGCGTGATGGTCCCGGTCATTCGCAGTAGATTTCCCCGCACCACGACCGTGCTCGAAGCCATCGTGCCCGCAGGCACGGAAAGGAGGTCGCCATTGCAGAGGTTATCCGCGAAGAGAATCTCCTTCAGTGATGTCTTCGCGGGATTCCGCTTGTCACTGAACTCGATGTCTCCGTCAAAGGTGTTCCCCGTGAAAACAATCCCCGCGTAGGCGCAGGACAGCGCCTCGACCTGTGTCTGGAGACGGACGGTGCAACGTGATGCCTCATTTTGGTTTCGGAAGATGTTCCCGGTGACAACGACATCCGAAATCGTCGAATGCAACGGCAGTGGTTCGGTGCGGAAGATGAGGCAGGCGTTGGCGGGGTTCTTCTTCATGTCCGGCATTGGCTCGACGTGGTTGCCACTGACGCGGATGTGATGTGATCCCTCTGAGATATTGATGCCGGTTCGGGTGAAATAAACCGTGTTGCCGCGAATCTGCACGTTGCGGCTGCCGAAGATGACCTGCGGACCATCCACGACATTGACGATGTGATTGTCCGCGATGAGTCCGCCGTTGCACTCGGCCAGTTCGACCGCCTTGTTCCCGCAGGTCTCGATGTAGTTGTGATGGACCTGCCAGTTCTTGAACTGTGTGGCCATGCGGTCGGCATCGAAGTAGCCGGCGCGGACCTTTTGCTTGTCTGCTGCCGCCGCTTTGGCTTCCGCGGCACGGATGACATGCTTGGCCAGATACATCGCCGTCGCCGGTTTGGTGCAGCCTGCCGCCTGCTTCGCGTCATAAATCCAGCAGTGGCGGATGGTGATGTTGTCGCATGACAGCAACAGCGACTCCGGCTCGTCCAGCCGCGCGTTGAAGCCCATGATGGAACCACCGCCGATGGCCTTGTCGTTGCCCGTGTAGCGCAGGTGCTCGATCACCACATTGTGCGCTGGAGTTTTGCTGGTGCCGATGCGCACGGGGAAATAGCGCAGGTCATTCGGCGGCGTCTTCGGATCGAGATAGATGTGCGTCGCGTAACCCCGACCTCGCAGCGTCACGTTGCTTTTGATCACAACCGTTTCATCTCCCGCTTTGCGCGAGAGCTTGAAGTCCCCCGCGCCAAGCAACACCACACCGCCGCCCGCCGAAGCCACCTTGTCAATGGCCTCATGGAGGACAGTATCGGCGATGGCATCCGGTCCGGGCGCAGGCACTCGCAGTTCAAATCCAGTCGCAGGTTGAGCTGCGGATTCGCCGGGGGCCGCCGGACCAGCCGCAGGTGCTGAGCCGCAGGAAAAAGCAAGGAGGGCGGTGATGAGGGAGATCTTCATGGAGGAGCAATGATGCAAAGTTAGCGCGAGACCAACTCGACGCGAATGTTCCGCAATGCTAACCCGAGCCGTCCACGGCTGCCTTCGGGCGCAAAAACCTCGGGATTGAGGTTGAAATGAATGAGACGGATATCGGCGATGTTTCCCGAAACGGCGGCTGCTTCCGGAAATCGCTTCTGCATGGCCTCAATGGCCTTTTTCAGCTCGGCGGCGGTGACGCGGACGTCATAGCGCCGATACTCTGCAAACGGCTGCGAGGTGAAAAGGGCCGAATCCTTGCCTAGATGCATCCACTGGCTCTTGTTGTTCAGCGCCGAGAAGAGAATGGGTATCTGCGTGCCGCCCTACCAGCCATCGAAATGCACCGTGTCGGGGAACTGGCTCTCCGGGCGCATGTCGAAGAGATTGGCGGCGAGCCAGAACTGCTTCTGCGAGCGCGTATCGAGGAAAAGAATGTTCGCGGTGATGTAGGGCTGCGCCTCTCCCTCGCGAGAGGCCGAGGGCACTTTCATGTCGAAGCTCATCGCCAGCTCCACGCCTTCTTTGGAAAAGGGCATCGGCGCTTTCGCAAAGTCCCACCACCAGTAGGCCGGCGTGATCGGCAGCAGCGAGCCGAGTGCAGGCCGTGGATGATCGGAATCAATCCAGATGCCGATCTCGCGACCATACACCTGCACGGCGGCGCTGTTTTCTGCTGCCATCGGTCCGAATTGAAAGCTTGCGGGAACTTTCAAACCTGTGAATGTACCCCCATCCCATGCCTGCGACACAATGGGCGTGGTCTTGCCGTAGTTGCCAAGGCGCACATAGAATCGCTCGCTGCTCGGATGTACCTCACCAATCACACACGCGACGGCGGTCTTGATGTCGGTGATCTCAGGATGGCGGAAGATGCTTGCGTTGTTTGCATCGCCAAAGCCATGGTCAGTAGGGAGGAAGAGGCAGGCGAAAAGAAGGGATTTCGTTGGAGCGGTGTATTCATAAGCCACCAGAGGCAGAGTTTTAGCGACTCCTCGTGTGAGAAATCGTTGTTTCATCAAAAGCAGTCCTCACGGCTTTGCACTCTTGAGTCGTCGTCTTCATCGCGCCAGTCGCGCTTCTCCATGAACTTGTTACAGACGAGGATCTGCTCACTTGCCTTTCTTCTTCGCCTCGGCCTCGCGGAGGCGCTGCACCTTGGGTTTGTAGCCGGCGGAGAGGTTGGTTTGGGTGGAACGGAGGTGGGTGAGGAGTTTTTCGCGCATGGTGTTCAGTGTTTCGCGATGCGCAGGATCGGAGGCGAGGTCGTGTTGCTCGAGGGGATCGGTTTCGAGGTCTAAGAGGTATTCGCGGTCTTC
>JBILPY010000331.1:0-5237 GCA_044373575.1 Prosthecobacter sp.
GATTTTGAAATCGTCGCTGCTGAGGCCCGCGCCGCCAGTGGTGAGGTAGTCGTTTTCAAAGATGACCTTCACCTTCGCGCCGTGCTTGTGCGACTCATCGCAGACCGCTTTCACATCCGCCTCCACATAGTCCCAGTCAGCGCTGAGCGCCTTGCCGAGATTCACGACCATGTCGATCTCGTTCGCGCCGTCCTTGCAGGCCAGTTCGGTCTCGTAGCGCTTGGATTCCGTGGCGCTGTTGCCATGGGGGAAGCCGATGACGCAGCCGACGAGCACACCTGAGCCACGCAGCCATTCCACGGCCTGCTTCACGGCGTAAGGCTTGATGCATACGGAGGCCACCTGGTATTGCGCGGCGAGTTTGCATCCGGCTTCGAGGTCCGCGTCCGTCATCGTGGGATGCAGGAGGCTGTGGTCGATCATTTTGGCGAGGTCGGAGTAGCTGTATTTCATGGGGGGGTATGGATTGGCTTAGCCACTTTCTAAATTGGCTTAGCCACTTTCTAAATTGGCTAAGCCACTTGTCAAAGCACGATTTCGCCCCAAGGTCGTCGCCGTGGGCAAGCCAGCATCCTTTCATCAGCAACTGATCGCCAAGCTACGGAAGCTACTCCGCAGCCGCCAGCACGTGCCCGGTTCCCAGTTTCTCACCGAGCGCGAAATCGCCGAACGCTTCCAGACTAGCCGCCCCACGGCGAACAAAGCCCTCAGCAGCCTCGTTTCCGAAGGTCTGCTCGAATTCCGCCAAGGCGCGGGAACCTTCGTGCGGGACAGCGTGCTAGACTATGATCTACAACGCCTCGTGAGCTTTACCGACAAGGCGCGCGCCGCTGGCAAAGAGCCGGGAACTCAAGTCATCGCCTTCCAAAAACTCACTGCCGCCGAGGCAACCCAGGAAGTGCTCCAGGCCCTCAAATTGACGACCCACGAGCCGCTGCTCCACATTGAACGTGTCCGCCTCGCCGATGGAAAAGCCGTGATTTATGAGCGCAGGCATGTCGTAGCACGCCACTGCCCCGGCATGACTAAGACCGACGCCAAAGGCTCACTCTACGCTTTCTGGACGACGAAGTGCAAGCTCACTCTCTCCGGCGCTGAGGAATCCATCCGTGCCGTGAACGCCACGAAGGCCCAGTCCGCCCAACTCGGCATTCCCGCGAACACCGCCTGCCTTCTCGTCATCGCCACCGGCTTCCTCGAGGGCGGTGCACCGCTCTGGCATGAGGAGACGCTCTACCGCAGCGATGTTTACGAATTCCGCAACCAGCTCGGCGGTGTCAGCAGTCCGAAACCCGCGCTGGGGCGGATGAGGTGATCACAGCTCCGCAAAGAGCTTTCCCACATGCTCTGCACACTGCTTATGAGCCGTGGCCGCATCCATTGTGTGTGGTGATCCATTTTCGACGGCCTGTTCGAGCACGAGATGGGGTTTGATCCCGTGTTTCCGCAGCCAGCCCACAAGCCGCTCATAATCAATGTCCCCCTTGCCGGTAAAGACTTCCGTCCAGACGCCACCGCTGGACTGTCGAAGGTGCAGCTCCACGATGCGGCTGCCGTAGTGTTCCAGCGAGTCAAACAGCGCCACCTGCGAGTCTCCACAGCCGCGAAAAACCCAGTGCGCATCAAGACAAAACTTCACGTTCTCCGGGTTCGTGGCCGTGAGCATGTGATGAAACTCCCGCCCGCCATTTCTCAACTCGATGTCGTGATTGTGGTATGCCAGGGCCATGCCAAGCTTCCGCAGTTCCGCGCCAAGTTGATCAAGCGCCGCAGCCTGGGTGATGAGCTGCTCATCGCTCTTGTTCTCTGGTCCGCCCCATTTGATCGGCGACGGATTCGTCACGATGATTCGACAGCCGAGTTCTCCAGCTTTGCGCGCGATGGCAAGAACACTCTCGATGCTCTGCGCCGCCTGCGCGTCATCGTGCAACGTGCTGTTCACATACAGCGAGCGCATTTCCAGACCATGCGCCTTCAAGCGTGCGCCCAGCCCTTCAAACTCCGCCGCAGAGCCGACGCTTGGCTCGTAACCAAGGATTCCAGTGCTGGCGATGGCGGCGAGTGAATCATCCGTGTGCAGCGGGAAGGCATGACTGTCACGTTTGGCGAACGTGCCCCACGGATAGGTATTCGTCGCGATGTGAAGTTTCGCATCCGTGGCGGCACGAGCCGTGGCGGCAGCAGCAGAAGCAAGGGTCATGAAGTGGCGGCGGTTCATCAGGGGAGGCGAATTTCGGGACTCGATACGGTCAAAGTGGAGCCGTTCTCTTGATGGGCATGAACGGTGATGAAGTCGAGAGTCTTTACCTCGCCCTCAATGTTGACTTCACCCGAGTAGGCTGCCGCACCCGTCTTCTTCAAAGGGGCAGCTGTCCATGCATCGAACTCCATGGCGATGGAGTAGTCGGGGTTCCGGTTCACCGACCACCAGAGCGAATTTTCCTGCGGCTCGCTGCCATCGGGAAAGGTGACCGTCACGGCAAGGCGATGCATTTCCCTGCTCCACTGCGTGGTCACCTTTGGCGGTGCGATCATGCGGCGGGTGCCGAAGAAATGATGTGTGGCGAAGGCATAGAGATTTTCATCAACCTCCGGCAAACCATTCACTGCTTTCACAAAGCCAGCCTCCTTCGCGCCGCCATGCTGACCACCTGGCACGATATAGACGGGCAGTTCTGGGAAGCGACGACCGAGTTCGACGAGCCCAGGACTGACGTTGTCATTCGAGCCCTGGTTGTAAAAAACCTCCGTGCCGCGCTGCTTGAGCACGTCGAGGTAGTTCGTCGTGCGGCAGGCTTCCCACGCGGCATTGCAGGCCGTCTTCATCTCCGCATCTGTCCAACCAGCATCACGCGCCATCTTCACCGTGATGCGTTCGTCGGAGCGGGCTTTCTGACGAATGAGCAGCTTCTCCTTGCCGATGGGATCGGTCATCGCGGCAAGGAAGGAATCATTCATCTCCGTGATCTCCGGCGGCATCATGCCTTCGACATACGGACCTCCAGGACTCTCGATCACCGGGGCGACGACGGGCATGATCGCCGTGAAGCGATCATCGGCGATACCTGCGGCTGCGGTAGCGACACCACGCTTCGAGCCTCCGGTTGCCATCACCTTCTTTGGCTGAAACACATCCTTTTCAGCCATCGCCGTCGTCAGCGCGCGCATGTCGCTGATGCCCCAGATCCACGCCGGTGTGTAGCGCGTGTCTTTCGTCTGGATGAAGCGTTCCTCCATCATCAGGTGGAGCTTTCCGAGCGGCTCCATCGCATCAATCGGCACCATGCCAATGAAGACGAGACCGACGCCGTGCTCCTTGAGTAAGCGCAGCTTCGCGCCGGTCGCAGCGGCGGGTTTGGGCTGCAAGCCGGTGTTTTCGATGAGCACGTTGGTACAAACACCAGCCGCAGGCGCGAGCATCGTCACGGGCAGCCGCACCTTCTGCCCCGGCCACCACTCGCAGACCGTGATCTCCACGAGCTTCTGCCGGATGGACGCGTCTTTGGGATTCGGATGCCAGTCCTCGATCACCTTGGTTTCCAGCGTGGAGACATCGCGGATCTCCTTCAGGTCGAACTTGCCGATGGTGATTTCTGCCTGTGCAAAAAGAGCGAAAAAGAGAACGAAGGCAGTGCTGATGGTCAGTTTCATCTCCTATCAACGGAGCCAGCCGACTCTTTGAGCCAAAAAAGACCGGCCTCGCGGACTTGAGTCACGCGAGGCCGGTGCAAATACAGTCTTGAGCGGCGCTTTATTTGGCGAGAGCGCCAGCGACATTGCCGACGAGATCCTTGCCAGGAGTCAGCGTCTTCGCTCCGGGCTTCCAGTTGGCTGGGCAGGCTTCGCTTGGGTTCGCCAGGAGATGCACGTTAGCTTCCATCTTGCGGACTAGTTCGCTGGCGTTGCGACCGACGTTGTAGAAGTTCACCTCGGAGGTCACGAGTTTGCCTTCAGGATTGATGATGAAGGTGCCGCGCAGAGCGAGACCGCTTCCGTTGTCATACACGCCGAAGAGGCGGCTCACCGTGCCAGTCGGATCGGCGGCCAGAGTGTATTTGACGTTCTTCATCAGTCCTTCCGTATTGCGCCAGACCATGTGGGCAAACTTCGTGTCCGTGGAGACAGCGATGACGTGAGCGCCAAGAGCAGCAAGCTTGTCCTGCTGGTCAGCAAGGTCGGCCAGTTCAGTCGGGCAGACGAAAGTGAAGTCGGCAGGATAGAAGACAAGAATGGTCCATTTGCCAGCCTTCTTGAGGTCGGCGAGCGAGACACTGCCGAAGTCGCCCTGTGTCGGCTCGTAGGTTTCCATCGTGAAGTCGGGGACGATACCGCCGACGGAGACGGTGAGATTAGCTGATTCCATGTAAGTGCGTTTGTTTTGGGGGTTGAACAGGCGCTTTCGAGAACGCCGCGAACGCGACTTTTGACGCCCAAAAGTTCCCCGGTCAAACGCAAAGGCGACGAGCTCACTTGCTCCTAAAAACCTCGCTCTGCACCACGGCATGAATGAGATCACGCAGCCCGTAGCCTTTGGCCTTCGATTGAGCCACCAGCTTGTCGATCTCCGAGCGGTCGGAGAAGCCCATCGGGCGGCCCGTGGCAAAGATGAGCAGCTTTTCCGCCACACAGCGGGCCACACGGTCCTGGCCGGCTAGGAGAATCTTTTGAAACTCGGCCATGTTGGCAAACTTGCTGCCAGTCGTGAGTTCACCGGCGGCATCCACAGGAGGCCCGAGGCGGTAGCGCACTTTCCGACCTTCCACAGCGAGCTTGACCGGCTCGCCTTTGTCGATGCTGCGGAAGCGTTCACGCCAGCCGCCGATGACATCATAGCTTTCCAGCGCGAAGCCCGGCGGGTCGATGACACGATGGCAGCCGTTGCAGCTCTCCAAGTTGCGATGTTTGTCCAGCAGTTCACGGAGCGTGTTGGCACCACGGATGTCCGGCTCGACGCCGGGGACACCGGGCGGCGGTGGTGGTGGTTCCATGCCCAGAATGCGATCCATGACAAAGACCCCACGCACGACGGGTGAGGTATTCGTGCCGTTTGCACTTACCTTTAAAACACTGGCCTGGGTCAAAACACCGCCACGATGGCTGTCCGGCGGCAGTTTGACTTTTTGCAACTCCACGCCACTGACATCCGGAAGGCTGTAGTGCCTCGCGAGTCGCTTGTTCAGCATGGCAAAGTCGCTTTGGACGAGGTTGGCGACCCCGAGATTGCTCTGTATCAGTTC
>JBILPY010000685.1:0-2864 GCA_044373575.1 Prosthecobacter sp.
GGATGGAACCCGTCGCTGCCGGGTTGGCTACCATTGGGCGGAGTGACGAACCCACTCGGCGCGGGTTGGATACCCTGCGGCGGACCAACGAACCCGCCGCGTCCGGGTTTGATCCCAAAGAGGCCGGGTAGGCCGTTTGGAGGCTGAAATGGCCTCCCAAGGCGAAAAAGAGCGTGTTTTGGAGGTCTGGGAGGCTCATGGCGTGCGTCGGGTGTGACGCCGCCGATGAGAGCACAGCTCCCGCAGGGTCCGTTAGTCAATCATAGGTGACGGGTCTTCACTCCTCGTCCTCCAGCTCCCCGGTGAACTGCTCCAGCGTCATGCCGAGTCCATGGCTGATCTGCGCGGTGACGGGTAAAGTTGGATTGGCTTTGCCACGCTCAATCTTGCCGAGGTATTCCCGACTGACGCCACTCTCACGAGCCAGCCCATACTTGCTCAACCCGCAGCGTTCCCGGAGTTCCTGAAGCCGACGCGGCAGCCGCTCGCGCACGCGCTCGGCGTAGTTGTAGGCATCGTGGTTGTCATTCGAGGACATGGAGAGGCTCAACTATTTCCCAGACATCTGCTCCTCGTTCGCCCCACTCTTATGATTGCTCACGCCGGGGTGGCGGTCCAATGGGTTAGCCGCAACCCTGGCAGTGAAGCCGTTGCGGACGAACTTTGCCGCCAAGCACAGCGGCTTGCGCGCCGCCTGATCTTCAAAGTGCCCGATGAACTCTTCAGCGAGACCGAGTCGTGGATACCGTGCAAGCACTTCGGCACGCAGGTCCGCAGGAATGTCCTCCGTGCGTCGGCCTGAGATGTCCATGCCGGTTGAAAGTTCGAGGAGGTGCCCCTCGGGATCATTCGCCAGGCCCACCTCGTCCCACATGTGCCGCGCGATGACCTCGGCCACACGTCTGCGGCGCTCCACCGGCCACCCGGCCGCCGCTCCAAACACCCAGGCAAGGTGCCCGCCCGCCTCCTCGAACGGCAGGGTGTGATTGTCGAACTCTTTCACCAGGGCGATGTCGTGGAGCATGGCCGACACATAAAGCAACTCAGCGTCGAAGTTGATGCTGTGTTCCAGCCCATATGCCGCAGCCCACAGATAGGCCCGCACTGAGTGGTTGAGCAGCGCTGGTGAGCAATACGCCGTGGCTACTTCCAGCGCAGCGCGGCAAGCCGGGGTCGCAGGTATTTCCAGGTCTTCGAGTTTCATGTGGAAGGAGGTAGTGCTGGAAGCTTTGTTCATCGTGTGAAGCGCGTGAGTTTCACCCATCGGTGGGCTGCAAAGGCGTAGGCAAAGCCAGTTGATAGAATGCCAAATCAAGCCAGCGGCCGAACTTGAACCCAACTTGCTGAATGGTCCCGCAATGGGTGAATCCCATCCGCTCGTGAAGTGCGATGCTTGCCCGGTTCGTCGCATCAATGCCGCCGATGAGCACATGGTAATCCTGCTCTCGTGCAGAGGCGATCACCGCCTCCAAGAGCCGACGCCCAATACCCTGGCCGCGAAAGCGTGCATCCACGTAAACTGAGTGTTCCACCGAATACTTGTAGGCCGGCCAAGCGCGGAAGGTTCCGTAACTCGCAAATCCTGCCAACTCGCCAGCATCGCTCTCCATGCCGATGACTGGAAAATGGCCCGCCGCCTTGGTCTCAAACCATGACACCATATTTTTCATGGTGCGTGAATGGTAATCGTAGAGCGCGGTGGAGTTCGCGATGGCTTCATTGAGAATCGCCAGAATCGCTTCCGCATGTTTGTCGAAGGTGCAGGTGATGAGGTTCATTGACGTGCTGGTGTGTTGTGTGCGCTTCACTCCTCACCGTCATAATACTCCACCGGTTCCGAGCTGATCAGTCGCCGCTGTGGCGAGCGCACCAGCCATTTTCCACTGTCCGGATAGTGGCAGCTTTCCCCGATGGGGTTGTCAGCAACGACATAGACGATCAGATCGGCATCGCCGTTGTTGATGAGCTGATGCGGTTTGTCCGGTGGAAAAATGAACGCATCGCCGGACTCAACGGGCATCTCGCCTTCTTCGTCCCGCACCAGTCCGCTACCGGAGATCACATGATAGAACTCCCACTGTGCGCTGTGAGAGTGATATGGATAAGGCTTCATGCCTGGAGCGATGCGCAGTATTTCGACATCGAACGGATGTCGCTTCATCAGGTCCGTGGACAGCGGTTCGCGCCCGAGTGCTTCGGAGACCTCTTTGCTCGCCCCTCCAAACTTCCCTTTTGGCGAGGTCCAAGTGTGCTCCTCTAACGTATGTGTGTTGATCTTCTTCATGATGATGGCGGTGTGGGTGTGCTTGGTGACAGTCGCTTGTAGAACAGGGCGTCGTCGTGATACGCCAACCCATCTGGATTCAGCGCGAAGTCGGGGATGAAACCAACGCACGTCCAGCCGAGCCGCAGGTAGAGCCGTTCCGCAGCATCTCCCCTGCGTGTATCGAGCGTGGCGAGAGTGAAACCGAATGCTGCCGCAGCGCCCTCGATGGCTTGCATCAGACGAGCGCCAAGCCCAGCACGTCGGCAACGGCGATGCACCATCAATTTCGCAATCTCCACTCGGTGCGGCTGATTCGGTGCCCATGCGGGCTGCGCCTGGACCGTGCCACAGATGCCCTCTGCATCACGAGCGACCAGAACAATCGTCCGGTCGTTCGCGGCCTCCAGTGTCTCTCGCCACCAGTCTTCCGCACAGGACTGAGATAGAGGCGCGAGGAAACTCACTGCGGAACCGGATTCCACGGTGTCCACGAGCATACCAGCGAGCGCTGTCACGTCACCTTCGCATGCGGGAAGGGGCAAACATTCGATAACTGGGGCGTCCGTGTTCATCATTTGGCGGTTGGTTCGGTGGAAAT
>JBILPY010000483.1:0-3903 GCA_044373575.1 Prosthecobacter sp.
CTACTACATCGATGTACTGCACAAGGACGCTGGTGGGCCGGACAACCTCGCCGTCGGCTGGCAGATCCCAGGCAGCAGCGTCACCACGGTGGTCAATGGAGAGTATATCTCCCCCTGGCCGGTCAATCGTGCGCCCACACTCACCAATCCTGGGGCTCTCGGCAGCGTGGTCGGAGTGGCGACTTCCATCCAGCTCATCGCATCGGATGCCGATAATGATCCCCTCGTCTTCAATGCCAGCGGGCTGCCCACCGGCCTGACTTTAAATGCTCTCACCGGAGCCATCATCGGGACGCCGACCACGAATGGCGTCTTCAGCGTCACCGTGAGCGTGAGTGATGGCAAAGCGCCTGTCGTGAGTGTGAACTTCGCCTGGTCGGTCAATACCGAACTCGTGCTGAACACTCCGCAGTCGGACGCCGCGCCCGCAGGCAGCGCCGTCATCTTCACCGCCAGCAGCAGTGGTGGGCAGAGTCCGCTCTACCGCTGGAACTTCGGTGATGGTGGAGCCACGACGGCCTACAGCTCCAGCACCACGGCCTCACACACTTTCGCCACCCCTGGTCGCTATCTCATCACGCTTCAGGCCACGGATAATACCGGCGCTGTCCGCACGGCTTCGTTTTATCAGGTCATCCACGCAGCGCTCACCGCACGGAAGCCCGCCTTTTCCTCCAGCATCGTGCTCGAAGACCGCGCTGCGGCCAATGATCGCGTCTGGGTGGTGAATCCAGACACAGACAGCGTCACCGTCTTCGATGCCGTCACACGCGCCAAGCTGGCCGAAACCACGGTCGGCACAGCGCCGCGTAGCATCGCCATCGCGCCCGATGGCCGCGCCTGGGTGACGAATGTGGAGTCCTCCACCATCAGCATTCTCAACGCCAGCACCTATGCCGTGGCCACCACACTCACTCTTCCGCGTGGATCACGTCCTTTCGGTATCGCCTTTGATCCTGCGGGCACGGCTGCGTATGTGGCCCTCGAAGGAACCGGGCGGCTTGCAAGATTCAATCCATCTACAGGAGTTCAGCTCAACAGCATCGATGTCGGGCAGCACGCGCGGCATGTCTCGGTGAATGCCGATGGCACGCGGGTGTATGTCAGCCGCTTCATCACGCCAGCATTGCCAGGTGAAAACACCGCCACGGTGAACACCACGAATCGCGGTGGCGAAGTCGTGGTCGTCACCGGTGGCGCGCTGGCCGTGGAGCGCACGATCTTGCTGACGCACAGCGAGCGTGCCGATACCCCAACGAGCGCACGGGGCATCCCGAACTACCTCGGTGCCACTGCTCTCTCACCAGACGGACTCTTTGCCTGGGTGCCTTCCAAACAGGACAACATCAAGCGTGGTACATTGCGTGACGGCGTGGGCCTCAATCATGATCAAAGCGTGCGCGCCATCGCCAGCAGGATCAATCTCACCACGCAGGCCGAGGACGCGGCGGGGCGTGTCGATTTCGACAATGCCGGGATGCCGAGTGCGGCGCTGTTTGATCCCTGGGGGGGCTACGTTTTTGTCGCACTCGAATCAAGCCGTGCTGTCGTCGTGATCGATGCATGGAACCGCGAGATGGTGGGCCGCTTCGATGTCGGACGCGCGCCGCAGGGGCTGGCGATGTCACCCGATGGGCGCACCCTCTTCGTCCACAACTTCATGGATCGCACGGTGAGCGTGCATGATGTGACTGCATATCTACAAGGCGGCAATGCCACGCCAGGAACGCTCGCCACGCTGAACTGCATCACCACTGAAAAACTCAGCGCCACCGTGCTGAAGGGAAAACAATTCTTCTACGATGCGCGTGATCCACGGCTCGCTCTTCAGGAATACATCTCCTGCGCCGCCTGCCACAATGACGGCGGTCATGATGGTCGAACCTGGGACTTCACGGGCGTGGGAGAAGGTCTGCGGAATACGATCACGCTGCGCGGCCATGGTGCTCACGGTGCGCTGCACTGGACGGGGAACTTCGATGAAGTGCACGACTTCGAAGGGCAGGTCCGCGCCTTCTCCCGGGGCACGGGATTGATGACAGATGCACAATTCAACACAGGCACCCGCAGCCAGTCACTCGGAAATGCCAAAGCTGGCGTCAGCGCCGATCTCGATGCCCTCGCCGCCTATGTCACCTCTCTCACCGCCGAGTCGCGCAGCCCCTTCCGCAATGCCGACGGCACGCTCACGGCGGCGGCTGTTGCAGGCGAACGTGTCTTCCGTCAGCAGAACTGCGCCAGTTGTCATGGCGGAGCCGCCTTCACGAACAGCGCGCTCAATGTCTTCAGCGATGTCGGCACGATCAAGCAGCCCACGAGTGGCAAGAGGCTGAACGGCACCCTCAGCGGCTTCGATGTACCCACGCTGCGCGGTCTCTGGGCCACTGCGCCGTATTTGCATGACGGCAGCAGCGCCACACTCACCGCAGCGGTCCGCGCGCACAATGGGATGACGATCAGTGATGCAGATGCAGCCAGTCTCTCCGCCTATCTTCAGCAGATCGATGATGCTCCGGCGAGTGCGCCATTGCCAGTGACTGTGCAGCTCGCCACCACGGCCACACAGCCTGTGAGCGCCGCCTTCATCGTCACGGCCACCTTCAGTCACGCAGTCACCGGCTTTGACCTCACGGATCTCAGCCTCACGGGCGGAGTCACGAGCAATCTCTCCGGGAGTGGCACGAGCTACAGCTTCACTCTCACGCCGAGCGCGAACGTCAGCCTCTCCATCGCTGCTGCGCGTGCTCAGGATGCTGCTGGCGTCACCAATCTGGCCTCCAATGCTCTCGCACTCACCTACAGTCCGCCGAACAACCTGCCGCTGCTCTCCGGCGAAGATGTGGGAGGCCAATCGCTGGCGGGCTCGACTCAGTTTGATGCCGCATCAGGTGTCTTCACCATGACCGGCTCGGGTGGAGAAATCTACTTTGCCGAGGATCAGTTCCACTATGCCAATATATTGTTTACCGGAGACGGCGAGATCCGCGCCCGCGTCCGCAGTCTCGACAACACAAATCCCTGGGCCAAGGCAGGCGTGATGATCCGCGAGAGCACCGCCACAGGCTCACGCCATGCCATGATGACCATCACCCCGCCTGCGGCAGGAAATGGCTACGGCTTTGTCTCACGATCCACGCTGAACGGCCTGGCGAACTATGTGCAGGTGGGCAACCTGAATGCCGTGCCAAACAACTGGGTGCGCCTCGTCCGCTCTGGCACCGTGATCACGGCCTTCATTTCGGCGAATGGCACCGCTTGGACGCAGGTCGGCAGCGTCACATTAGCCGGGCTTCCGTCGCAGGTGCTCATCGGTCTCGCCGTCTCATCCACCGATGTCACACGCATCGCCACGGCCAGCTTTGACAATGTGGAGATCATCGGCACCCAGAGTGTTGTGGCGCCCTCAGTGACACTCACGGCAGGCTCGCCAGTCGAGGCGGGTGCATTCAACGTGGGCGTGCAATTCACCCAGGCGGTGACTGGCCTCACGGCGGCTGACTTTGCCGTCACCAATGGCAGCGCCGTGAGCGTGAGCGGCTCCGGTTCCAGCTACACCGTCGGCATTCAGCCAGCAGTCGCCGGGACAGTGACGGTCGGCCTCCCAGCAGGAAAAGCGGTGAATGCCGCCAATGTCTCCAATCTTATCTCCAACACGGTCTCCGTGTCCTACGCGCCGCCAACCAATGCCATGCTCACCGGCCAGGACGTGGGCAGCGTGCTCGTCACCGGCAGCACCACCTTCAATGCCACCAACAGCACCTACACCGTGCGGGGCTCGGGCGGCGAGATCTTCTTCAATGCAGACGGCTTCCACTACGCGCTCACCCAACTCACTGGCGACGGCGAAATCCGCGCCCGCCTTACCAGCCAGACCAACACAGGGCCGTGGGCCAAGGCAGGTGT